>CALGOL010000582.1 GCA_937960755.1 uncultured Azospirillum sp. | reverse complement strand
GGTGACTGGAGTTCAGACGTGTGCTCTGCCGATCTCAGCACGACGGCGCCTTCGATCATGCGGCGGGCGAGGTCGCTTTCCGCCGCTTCGAACATGTGGCGGGCTTCGGCCATTTGCAGCGCCAGCAACTTGCGGTTGGCGGCGTGCGCCGCTTCGAACGCCGGGGCCAGCGCGTCGCGATAATGGATTTCCAGCATCAGCGGGTTGGAGTCGCGCACCATTTGCAGCGCGGGCAGTAGACCGCGCTGGGTGAAATCGGCGCGCGCTGCGGCGAAGGCGTCGGCCGCGGCGCGCAGGTCCGGCGGCATGTCGGTGGCGGCGATGTCGCGCCAAGCCGATTCGATGGCGGCGACGTTGTCTTCAATGCGGCGAATGCGGCTTTGAATGGTCTGGTCTTCGGAACCGTCGCGCAGGTCGATCACCAGCAAGGTCATTTGCTGGAGATTGTCGCGCATCCGGTCGATGACGTCGCCTAATTGGCCAGTCGGGGCGGCGCGGTCGCGGTAGACGGAGTTTAGTGCGGCGTTAGAGGCGCGCATGCCGGACCAGCCCTGCCACGCCAGCGTGACGATCACCGCCGCCATAACAAGAATAATCGCCCCAAGCCGTGCGCCGACGCTGCGGCATAATGAGGCCAAGCTGAAGGAATGATTGGCGGTAGGCGAAAAGGCGACGTCGCCTGACGCCGCAACGCGGCGCGCGTTATTGGACATTTCCCGAGCGTCTTTGTCTATTTCGCGCGGGCTGGCCGCGCGCGTTTATTTTAATCGTTTCATGTAAGAACAAATGAGGCTTTGCGTCACCTTGTGGAAATCCGCAATTGCCTTGCTTCCGACGCGCGACAGGCGATTGCTCGCGGCGGGCGGCTTGCTAGGCTCGGTCGCCTTAAAGAAGGAGCGGAAATATTGGCTGGGGGTGAAATCCGCGCGCTTTGATTTTTAGGGCGCTTGGTTCACCCAAGACGCATGCGTCGGCGCGGGTCATAGCAAGCCAAGGCCTAGAGGCTGAACGCCAAGACCAAGCAAAGACGCCGCCGCCGTGCGGCCGCCGATCCTATACCAATCCGCCGAAAGATTGACCTTTAGGCGGATTGGTGAAGCCCGCACGGCGATTGAGCGTCACCGCCTTCGCCGGACTGCCCCCAAGGGTCAGTCATTCGGCGGGGCGGCGTTAAGCGTCCCATGATTACTTTTTGCCGTAGAGTTCTTCTTCCGGGATCAGCACCGGGGCGATGGCGATTGCGGCGCCGTCGCGTTCCGCCATAAAGAAACAGGAACGCCGGCCGGTGTGACAGGCGACGCCCTCCTGACGCACCAGCAAAAGCAGACAATCGCCGTCGCAGTCGAAGCGGAAATCCACCAGACTTTGCGCCTGGCCGGAGGTTTCGCCCTTGCGCCAAAGGCTTTTGCGTGACCGAGACCAATAGCAGACCCGGCGCGTCGTCAGGGTCTCCTGCACCGCGTCGCGGTTCATCCACGCCATCATCAGCACCTCGCCGCCGTCGGCGTCTTGGGCGATGGCGGGAATGAGGCCGGCGTCGTCAAATTTTAGTTGCGCCAGCACGGCGTCGTAATTTTGGGTGTTTTCAGTCATTTTTTATCTCTCACAGCGCCTTGGTCATACGGTCAAAGCCGGCGTCCAGGTCGCGGATCAGGTCGTCGATGTTTTCCAGCCCAGCGTGCAGGCGCAGCAGAATTCCCGGCTCCTCCCAGCGGGTGGCGGAGCGCACCGCCGCCGGCTTGACCGGCAGGATCAGGCTCTCAAACCCGCCCCAGGAATAGCCCATGCCGAACAATTCCAAATGGTCGAGCATGGCGGTGAGGGCGGGGCGGGGAACGTCGCGGATCGTCACGGCGAACAGCCCGCAAGCGTAATGGAAATCGCGCTTCCAAATGTCGTGGCCGGGGTCGCCGGGGCGCCCCGGATGCAGCACCCGCGTCACCTCATGCCGGCGGGCGAGGTAATCCGCCAGCGCCAGCCCGTTTTCCTGATGGATGCGCAGTCGGGCCGACAAGGTGCGCAGGCCGCGCAGCCCAAGATAAAGATCGTCGGGGCCGGCGGCGGTCCCCAGCCGCACCGCGGTCTTTTTGATCGGCAGGAAGGTTTCCTTGGTGCAGACCATCACCCCCAGCATGGCGTCGGCGTGACCGACGATATACTTGGTGGCGGCGTGGATCGACACGTCGACGCCGTGGTCGAAGGCGCGAAAACCGATCGGCGTGCCCCAGGTGTTGTCCATCAGCACCACCGCGCCGCCGTCGTGCGCGACTTTGGCGAGAGCGGGGACGTCTTGCACTTCAAAGGTCAGCGAGCCCGGCGATTCGAGGAAGACGACGCGGGTTTGCGACCGCATCAGCTTGGCGAGGTCGGCGGCGGACAGGCGCGGGTCGAAGTATTCCACAACGACGCCGTAGTTTGACAATGTTTCATTGCAAAACCGCCGGGTCGGGCCGTAAACCGAGTCGGCGACAAGGATATGGTCGCCCTTGCTGGTGAAGGCGGTCAGCGCGGTGGTGATGGCGGCCAGACCCGACGGCGCGTTGACGGCGCGATAGCCGCCCTCCAGCTCGGCGACGGCGTCCTCAAAGGCGAAGGAGGTCGGCGTGCCGATGCGGCCGTAATTCACCCCTTCGAACGGATGGCGGTCGCGCTCCTCCAGCGCGTCGAGGGTGGGGAACAACACCGTCGAGCAATGATAGACCGGCGGATTGACGATGCCGTGGTTATCGAAGGGCCGGCGCCCGGCATGGACGAGGACCGTATCGGCTCGAAGGTTTTTCATTGCGATGTCACTTGCTGAACGCGGAAATCGTTACATCTTCGCATTCAGAGCGCGCGGCTTCCACCGCATTTATCGCTTGTCCTCGCCAAGCCGGCGGGGAACAATGGCGATAGGCGCGGCGGCGCTTTCCTCGGCGCGCTAAGCGCTTATGAGAAATAATTAATCTGGCGTCTGAACTGGACGCTGAATTTGTCGAACGAAAAACAGGGTGGAGCATACGACATGAAAAAGACGATTCTCGCGGCGACCGCGGCGGCGGCGGCGACCTTCGCGATTTCCACTGCCCAGGCCGGTCCGACCTTCGACGCCGTCAAGGCCAAGGGTTTCGTTCAGTGCGGCGTTAACGCCGGACTCGCCGGCTTCTCCAACCCCGACAGCGCTGGCGCGTGGAGCGGGCTGGACGTCGATTTTTGCCGCGCCGTCGCGGCTGCGGTGTTCGGCGACGCGACCAAGGTCAAGTACACGCCCCTGTCTGCGCAGCAGCGCTTCCCCGCCATCCAATCGGGCGAAGTCGATATCCTGTCGCGCAACACCACTTGGTCGCTCACCCGCGACACCGCGCTGGGTCTGAACTTCGCCCCCACCACCTATTACGACGGCCAAGGCTTCATGGCCCCGAAGAAGCTCGGCGTGAAGAGCGCCAAGGAGCTGAACGGCGCCACCGTCTGCGTGCAGTCGGGCACCACCACCGAACTGAACTTGGCCGACTATTTCCGCGCCAACAACATGACGTTCAAGCCGGTGGTCATTGAAGCGCTGGACGAAGTCAGCGCCGCCTACTTCGCCGGCCGCTGCGACGTCTACACCTCCGACGCTTCGCAATTGGCGGGCATCCGCGCGGCGGTCGCCTCCAACCCCACCGACCACGTGCTGCTGCCGGAAATCATCTCGAAGGAGCCGTTGGCTCCGGCGGTGCGCCATGGCGACGATCAATGGTTCGACGTGGTGAAGTGGGCGGTCTACGCCACCATCACCGCGGAGGAGAACGGCATCACCTCCAAGAACATCGACGAGCATTTGCAGTCGAAGAATCCGGAAATCCAGCGCTTCCTCGGCGTCACGCCGGGCATGGGCAAGGCGTTGGGCCTGGATGAAAAATGGGCCTACAACATCGTCAAGCAGGTCGGCAATTACGGCGAAATCTTCGACCGCAACGTCGGCCCGACCACCGCTTTGAAGCTGGACCGCGGCTTGAACGCGCTGTGGACCAAGGGCGGCCTGCAGTACGCTCCGCCGGTGCGTTAAAGGCTTTTTGACGGCTTGAAGGACTTGGCGCGCCGGGGCGGCTCACTCCGGTCGCGGCGCGCCAAGCTCCCACCCCCTCGGGGGCTTTCCTCGCCAGCAAAAGGAGCGCGCCTTGGCTCAGACTAGGCTCAGCCTCAACGATCCCGTCACGCGCGGCTTGTTTTATCAGGCGCTGGTGATCGGCGGCGTCGTCGCCGTCGGCTGGTATCTGATCCACAACACGCTGACCAATCTGGAAAGCCGGTCCATCGCCACCGGCTACAGCTTCCTGGAGCGGGAAGCCTCGTTCGCCATCGGCGAAACGCTGATCGACTATTCGCCCGCCGATTCCTACGGTCGGGCCTTGCTGGTTGGGCTGCTCAATACGTTGAAAGTTTCCGCCATCGGCATCGCGCTCGCGACCGTGCTTGGCGTCGTCGTCGGCATCGCCCGACTGTCGAAAAACTTTCTCGTCGCTAGACTGGCGTCGGCGTATGTCGAGGTGGTGCGCAACATACCGCCCCTGCTGCAGTTGTTTTTCTGGTACGCGCTGATTACCGAAGGCATGCCGGCGGTGCGTCAGGCGCTGGAGCCGTTGCCCGGCGTCTTCCTCACGCAACGCGGGCTGTGGATGCCGGTTCCGCTGGCGGATCCGGCTTGGAAGGCGATGGGCGTCGCGTTTATCGCCGCCTGCTTCGCGCTGTGGGGCGTCAAACGCTGGGCGGCGGCGCGTCAAGCCCGCACCGGGCAGCCGTTTCCGCTGTTCGCCGCCGGGGCCGGCTTGCTGGCCGGCGTGCCGTTTGTCGTCTGGCTGGCGTATGGCGCGCCAACGGCGATGAGCGTGCCGGAGCTGCGCGGCTTCAATTTTGTCGGCGGCGTCAACCTCAGCCCGGAATTCTTCGCCATCCTTGTCGGTTTAACGGTTTACACCTCGGCCTTTATCGCCGAAGTGGTGCGCAGCGGCATTTTGGCGGTCAACTGGGGCCAGACCGAGGCGTCGCGCGCGCTGGGCTTAAACAACGCCCAAGCCCTGCGGCTGGTGGTGCTGCCGCAAGCGTTGCGGGTGATTATTCCGCCGGTCACCAGCCAGTATCTGAACCTGACCAAAAACACCTCGCTGGCGCTCGCCATCGGCTATCCCGATCTGGTCTCCATCGCCAATACGGTGATTAACCAGACCGGCCAGGCCATCGAAGGCGTCGCCATCATCATGGGCGTCTACCTGTCGATTAGTTTGGCGATTTCGCTGTTCATGAACTGGTACAACAAAAAAATCGCTCTGGTGGAGCGGTGATGACGGAGGCCAGAGAACAACCATGACCGCCGCCGCTTCTCATATTCCGGCTCCGGCCGAAAAACCCCCCGTCGCTTCCGTCGGCTTTATCGGCTGGATGCGCGAGAACCTTTTCAGTTCCTGGTCCAACGCGCTGTTGACCGTGTTGATCGTGTGGCTATTGTTTAAGACCATCCCGCCCTTGGTCGGCTGGCTGTTCATCAACGCCTACGGTTTCGATACGTCGTCGCGGGTGTGCATCGCCGACCGCAGCGGCGCATGCTGGGCGTTCGTCGGCGAAAAATTTCGCTTCATCCTCTACGGCACTTTTCCTTACGACGAGCATTGGCGCCCGCTGACCACAGTCCTGATTTTCGTCGGGCTGCTGGCGGCCAGTTGCAGCCGGCGCTTTTGGCGGCCGTGGTTCGCCGGGGTGTGGATCGTCGGGTTGCTTGCGGTCGGCGTTTTGATGTGGGGCGGGGTGTTCGGCCTCTCCCGCGTTGAAAACGCGCTGTGGGGCGGTCTGCCGTTGACCATCATGCTGTCGGTGGTGGGGCTGGCGGTGGCGTTTCCGTTGTCGGTGCTGTTGGCCTTGGGCCGGCGCTCCAACATGCCGGCCATCAAAGCGATTTGCGTCGGCTACATCGAGTTGATCCGCGGCGTTCCGCTGGTCAGCCTGCTGTTTATGTCGTCGGTGATGTTCCCGCTGTTTTTGCCGGAAGGCTTTACGGTGGATAAGCTGCTGCGCGCCCAAGTGGCGTTCATTCTGTTCGCTGCGGCCTATCAGGCGGAAGCGATCCGCGGCGGCTTGCAGGCCATCCCCAAGGGCCAGTACGAGGCGGCGGACGCGCTCGGCCTGTCCTATTGGCAAAAGATGGGCAAGATCATCTTGCCCCAAGCCTTGACCATCTCCATTCCGCCGTTGGTCAACACCTTTATCGCCTTCTTTAAAGACACCTCGCTGGTCATCATCATCGGTCTGTTCGACTTGCTTGGCACCGCAAAAGCGGCGCTGACCGATCCTAATTGGCGCGGTTTCTTTCTGGAGGCCTATCTGTTTATCGGCCTGATCTACTGGTTTTTCTGCTACTCGATGTCAAAATACAGCCAATGGCTGGAGCGCAGCCTGCACCGCGGCCACGCTCGCTAACGCCCGCCGGATGGAAAACATGACGCAACAACAAAGTCAGCACGGAGACGCCAGCATGCAAACCGCCGCCCGGCGCCTGCCCGAAGGCAATGAGATCATCCGTTGCATCGGCGTCAATAAATGGTACGGCGAGTTCCACGTCTTGCGGAACATTGATCTCAACGTGGCGCGCGGCGAACGCATCGTCATTTGCGGTCCGTCGGGATCGGGCAAGTCGACGCTGATCCGCTGCATCAACCGGCTGGAGGAGCACCAGAAGGGCCACATCGTCGTCGACGGCATCGAGCTTACCGGCAATCTGAAAAACATCGAACTGGTGCGCCGCGACGTCGGCATGGTGTTCCAGCACTTCAACCTGTTCCCGCATCTGACGGTGCTGGAAAACTGCACGCTGGCTCCGATTTGGGTGCGCCGCCAGCCGAAGGCCGAAGCCGAAGCGACGGCGATGAAGTTCTTGGAACGGGTGCAGATCGCCAATCAGGCGAAGAAATACCCCGGACAATTGTCGGGCGGCCAGCAACAGCGCGTCGCCATCGCCCGGTCGTTGTGCATGAACCCGAAGATCATGCTGTTTGACGAGCCGACGTCGGCGCTTGACCCGGAAATGGTCAAGGAAGTGCTGGACGTGATGATCGGGCTGGCCGACAGCGGCATGACCATGCTGGTGGTGACGCACGAAATGGGCTTCGCCAAGTCGGTGGCGGATCGGGTGATCTTCATGGACCGCGGCGAGATCGTCGAACAGAACACGCCGCAAGAATTCTTCACCAACCCGCAGTCGGAGCGCACGCGGCTGTTCCTCAGCCAGATCCTCAGCCATTAATCGGCGGCGGCGATGCGCCGGCTTTATTTCGGGTCATGCGCGGCGCTGATCCTGATAGGGCTGTCGCTCGCCATCCTGGCGTTTTTCTTTGCGCCGGAAGTTTACGATGAACAGGGCGGGTTGGTGGCGGAAATGCCGCCGGCTTTCGCCGTGGGTTTGATGCTGTCGTTTCTCGGCGGCGTGTTGGCGGCGGCGGGGCTGTTGTTGCTGGTCGTCAAGCGCTTGATCCGCGCCGCGCGTGGTCAGCCCGACTGACAATTTTCTTTGTTGGCGTTTGACCGGCTTTCGGTTTCAATATCGCAACCGCGCTTCGCGGCCGCGATACGAAACTGAATGAGTAGCCTGCTCCATGGAAATCCTCATTCCGCGCCCCGGCGTCGCCCAGATCAAAACTTATCGTCCGCCGCGCCCGCCGGTGGACGACGGCAGGGCTTGGATCGACTTGTCGATGACGGTCAATCCGCTGGGGGCGAGTCCACGGGCGATTTCCGCCTATCGTCATGCCGCCGGGCTGATAAACCGCTATCCCGACGCCGACCAAGGCATGGTGCGGCGGGCGATCGCCAAGCGCTACGACGTTGACTACGAACGGATAACCTGCGGCGCCGGTTCGGACGAGCTGATTCATCTGGTCTGTCAGGCGTTCGCCGGGCCGGACGACGAGGTGCTGTCGCACGAATACGGCTATCGCGGCTTCATGAAGGCGGTGCGCGCCGCTGGCGCGACGCCGGTGACCGCGGCGGAAAAGGATATGGTCGTCGATGTCGAGGCGATGATTGATCGCGCCGGCCCGCGCACCAAGATTTGCTTCCTCGCCAATCCAAATAACCCCACCGGCAGTTACATTCCCGCCGAATCGGTGGTGCGCTTGCGCGCCGGCCTGCCGCCGGGAACGCTTTTGGTGCTGGACTCGGCCTATGCCGATTACTGCCGGCGGCAGAATTATTCGGATGGCGTCGACTTGGTGGAGAACAGCGACAACGTGCTGATGGTGCGAACGCTGTCGAAAATGCACGGGCTGGCCGGCTTGCGGGTCGGCTGGGCTTACGGCCCGGCGCCGGTGATCCAGGCGATCAACCAGATCCGCGGGCCGTTTTCAGTGGGCGGTCCGGCGCAACTGGCCGCCGTCGCGGCGCTGGGCGACGAGGAGCACGAGGATTGGAGCCTGCGCCACAACGCCCAATGGCTGCCTTGGCTGACCTGCGAGTTGGAGCAGCTTGGCTTGCGGGTCTATCCCAGCGTCTGCAATTTCGTCCTGGTGCGGGTTCCCAACGATCCGTCGGTTGGAATTCAGCAGGTGACCGAGCATTTGAATCGCCGCGGCATTCTGGTCAAATCCACCGCCGGTTACGGCTTGTCCGACTGTTTGCGGATTTCGGTGGGACAGGAGGAGGAAAACCGCGCGCTGGTGGCGGCGCTGGCCGAAGTGATGGAGTGACGCGGCCTACAGGCCTTGTAATTTTTTCGCCGCGCCTGATACTAAGAATAGTTTGCAAATAGGCGAAGCGCGGACCGTGATGGACCATATCGTTACAGAAGATCAGGATCTTCCTGCGCACGTAGAACGGATGCGGGAAGAATCGTTGGCCTTCGTCGGCGTCACCCACCGCTATGGCGCCAGCGTGGCGGTAGACGATGTGTCGTTCAGCATCGGCGCCGGTGAAATCGTCTGTTTGTGCGGGCCTTCCGGCTGCGGCAAATCCACCTTGCTGCGCATCGCCGCGGGGCTGGAGACGTTGCAGTACGGCGCATTGCTGTTGGGCGGCCGGGTGGTCGCCGGCAAGGGTTTTTCCGAACCGCCGGAACGCCGCGGCGTCGGTTTGGTGTTTCAAGATTACGCGCTGTTTCCCCACCTGACCATTCTCGACAATGTGTGCTTCGGCTTGTCGAAGCTGCCGGCGGCGGAGCGGCGCCGGCTGGCGCTGGCGGCGCTGGAGCAGGTCGGCATGGAAGGCCACGCCGCAAAATACCCGCACCAGCTTTCCGGCGGCCAGCAGCAGCGGGCGGCGCTGGCCCGCGCATTGGCGCCGAGCCCGTCGGTCTTGTTGCTGGATGAGCCGTTTTCCGGCCTCGACGCGCGTTTGCGCGAACAGGTGCGCGACGAAACCTTGCAAGTCCTAAAGCGCAACGGCGCCGCCACCTTGCTGGTAACCCATGATTCGGAAGAGGCGATGTTTCTTGCCGACCGCATCGTTTTGATGCGCGGCGGCAAGCTGACCCAGACGGGGGCGCCGCTCGATCTTTACGCCCGTCCCGCCAGCCCCTACGCCGCGACTTTTTTTGGCGAGGTCAACCGCTTGACGGCGCCGGTGCGAAACGGCGTGGTGGCGACGCCCTTCGGGACCCTTCCCGCTGTGTCGCGCGCCGACGGCCGTTTGTTGCCGGATGGCGTCGCCGCGCAAATCCTGATACGGCCGGAAGCCTTGCGCTGCGGCGAAGACGCCATACGCTTTTTGGGCGGCCGGTCGCTGCCGACCTTGGCGCGGGTCAAGGCGGCGCGTCCGCTGGGCTACGCCAGCCTGTTGCATTTGGCCGCCGCCGATCCTAACGACGGCGCGATGTTGGTTTTGCGCGCCCGCACCCCCGGACAGGAGTTGCCGACGGAAGGGGGAAGCTTGCCGGTGGCGCTCGACCCGTCGCAAGCCTTCATTTTTGCAGCAGATTAGTAGAATAATATATACACGTTCCGTGAAGGCGGGCGGGCGACGTTGCGGCGGACGTTTTTTTCCGCCATAGTCCCGCCCCGCGCCCTTACGCGCCTTTGCATCAACGCAGGTTCAGGAAATCGTCGCCATGGGATTCACCAGCATCTGGCATTGGCTTATCGTCCTGGTCATCGTCCTCTTGCTGTTCGGGGCGGGCAAACTGCCCAAAGTGATGGGCGACCTCGCCAAGGGCATCAAGAACTTCAAGGCCGGCCTGAAGGACGAAGGCGACGACGCGGCGGCGCAAGCCCCGGCGCAGCCCAGCATTCCGGCCCAGCCTGCGCAACCGACTCCGGCTCCGGCGCAATCGGCGACCCAAGCCGCGCCGCAAACCCCGGCTCAGCCCACTCCTGGTCAGCAGCCGTAATTCCGCCCGGTTTCTACGCGGCAGTCTCACCCCCGAGGGGCCATGTTTGATATCGGTTGGCCGGAACTAATGTTGATCGGGCTGGTGGCTTTGGTGGTCATCGGCCCGAAAGACTTGCCGAAAGCGATCTACGGCTTTGGCAAATGGGTGCGCAAGGCGCGGGTGGTGGCCCGCGAATTTCAAACCCATATCGACGACATGATGCGGGAAGCCGAGCTGGACGATCTGCGTCAGCAGGCGTTGAAGGCGCGCGATCTCAACATGTCAAGGATGATGGAGAACGCCGTCGACCCGAAGGGCGAATTGAAAGGCGCGCTGGATCTGCCGCCCGCGCCCAAGGTGGACGAGCCCAACATCGCCGCGCCCAATATCTCGGCGCCCAATATCTCGGCGCCGCCGACTCCAGCGGAAACCACGTCGGTCGCTGAACCGCCGCCGGTCCAGCCGCAAGCGGCCCAAACCACTTCAACCCCGGATAAGAGCGCCTAACGCCGTGGTCGACCCTGCTTCGCCGGAACAAAACATCGACGACTCCAAGATGCCCTTGATGGAGCACCTGTTGGAGCTGCGCAACCGGCTGCTTTATTGCGCCGTGGCGTTGCTGGTGTCGTTCGGGCTGTGCTACGCCGTCGCCCAGCACATCTACAACTTCCTGCTTCAGCCCTTGGCCGATTTGTTGGCCGGGCAGGGGCGGCGGATGATCTACACCGGCCTGACCGAAGCCTTCTTCACCAATATCAAGGTGGCGTTTTGGGCGGCTTCCTTGCTGTCGTTCCCGATCATCGCCAACCAGATTTGGAAGTTCATAGCGCCTGGGCTCTATAAGCATGAACAAAAGGCGTTTTTGCCGTTTCTGATCGCTACGCCGGTTTTGTTCTTTTTGGGCGGCGCGATGGTCTATTACTTCGTCATGCCGCTGGCGTGGTCGTTCTTCCTGGGCTTCGAATCGGCCGCCGTGTCCCCCGACAGCTTGCCGATCGAGTTTGAAGGCCGCGTCGCCGAATACCTGTCGCTGGTGATGGCGCTGATTTTCGCTTTCGGCATCGCCTTTCAATTGCCGGTCGCTTTGACCCTGCTGGTGCGCGCCGGCTTGCTCACCACCGCCGCCTTGCGGGAAAAGCGCCGCTACGCCATCGTCGGCGTCTTCATCGTCGCCGCCATCCTGACCCCGCCCGACGTCATCAGTCAGGTCAGCCTCGCCATTCCGATGCTGGCGCTTTACGAAGCCGCCATCCTGATTGGCGGCATGATCGAGAAAAAGCGCGCCGAAGCCGAAGCCGCGGAAGAGAAGGCCGAATAATTCCGGGCAACGGGGGGCTTCCCCCCGGCGCCGCGGGCGGATATAACCGGCGGACATTTTCGTTTCGTTCCACCGGCACCACCAGCGGCGACACTTCCATGCACGACATACGCGCCATCCGCGACAATCCGCAGGCTTTCGACGACGCTCTTGCTCGCCGCGGCCTGTCGCCGGCGTCTCCCGCCGTCCTCGACCTCGACCAGCGCCGCCGCGCCGCCCAGACTCGCGCGCAGGAAATGCAGGCTCGCCGCAACGAGGTTTCCAAGCTGGTAGGCGCCGCCAAGAAGGCCGGCCAGGACGCCCAGCCGCTGTTGGACGAAATGGCGACCTTGAAGGAAACCTTGCCGGCGACCGAAGCGGAAGACGCCGCCTTGGGCGCCGAGTTGGACGCGCTGCTGGCCGGCATTCCCAACCTGCCGGCGGCGGATGTTCCCGACGGCCCGGACGAAACCGCCAATGTCGAGATTCGCCGCTGGGGCGAACCGCGGGTCATCGACAACGCCCGCCAGCATTTTGAGCTGGGTGAAGCGCTGAAGCTGATGGATTTTGAAGCGGCGGCGCGGATTTCCGGCGCGCGCTTCACCGTGCTGAAGGCCGGTCTGGCGCGGCTGGAGCGGGCGCTCGCCCAATTCATGCTCGACCTGCACACGACGGAGCACGGCTACACCGAAGTCTCGCCGCCGTTGATGGTGCGCGACAACGCGCTTTACGGCACTGGGCAATTGCCGAAATTCGCCGAGGATCTGTTCCAGACCCAGCCCACCGGCCATTACCTGATCCCGACGTCGGAAGTGCCGCTGACCAATCTGGTCAACGACCAGATTTTGGCGTCGGAAGAACTGCCGCTGCGCGTCACCGCGCTGACGCCGTGCTTTCGCGCCGAAGCCGGCGCGGCGGGGCGCGACACCCGCGGCATGATCCGCCAGCACCAGTTTTGGAAGGTGGAGCTGGTCTCCATCACCGGCCCCGACCAGTCGGAAGCCGAGCATGAGCGCATGACGGCGTGTGCGGAAAAAGTGCTGCAAAAGCTGGGGTTGCCTTATCGCACCGTGGCGCTATGCACCGGCGACATGGGCTTTTCGTCGCGCAAGACCTACGATATCGAGGTCTGGCTGCCGGGGCAGGGGGCGTACCGCGAGATTTCTTCGTGTTCCAACTGCGGCGACTTCCAGGCGCGGCGCATGAAGGCGCGCGCTCGCGCCAAGGGCGACAAGCAGACCCAGTTCGTCCACACCCTCAACGGTTCCGGCGTCGCCGTCGGCCGCTGCCTGATCGCGGTGATGGAGAACTATCAGCAACCCGACGGCTCGATTCTGGTGCCGGAAGCCTTGCGCCCCTACATGGGCGGGCTGGAACGGATCGCCAATGCCTGAGTCTTTGAAAAATCGCCCGATCCTCGTCACCAACGACGACGGCATCCACGCCCGCGGGTTGGCGGTGCTGGAGGCGGCGGCGCGGGAATTGTCGGACGACGTCTGGGTGATCGCGCCGGAAAGCGAGCAGTCGGCGGCGAGCCATTCGCTGACCATCAGCCGGCCGCTGCGCATCCGTCAGGCCGGGCCCAAGCGCTTCGCGGTGGACGGCACGCCGACCGACTGCGCTTTGCTGGCGATGAACCGCATCATGAGGGACAGCCGGCCGGCCTTGGTGCTGTCGGGGGTCAATCAGGGCTCCAACATCGGCGAGGACGTCACCTATTCCGGCACTATCGCCGCGGCGATGGAGGCGACCCTATTGGGCGTGCGGGCGATTGCGCTGAGCCAGCATGTCGAGAACGGCGACCCGCCGATGTGGGAGACGACGCAGGCCCACATCGTCCCGACCTTGCGGCGTTGTCTGGCGGTGGATTGGTCGCCGGGCGTGCTGCTCAACGTCAACTTTCCCGCCGTGGCGGCGGATCAGGTGACCGGGGTGCATGTGGTGCGCCACGGCAAGCGCAAGATCGGCGACGAGCTGGTGGAGCGGGTCGATCCGCGCGGCCGGCCCTATGTCTGGATCGGCGCCTTGCGCGGCGAGGCGGAAGTGGCGGAAGATACCGACATCCATGTCGTGCTGTCCGGCGGGGTTTCGGTGACGCCGCTGCACCTTGACCTGACCCATCGCGGCATGCTGGAAATTTTGAGGCGAGCTTTTCTTTGAGCACGGAAGCGCACAAAATCCGCTTATTGATGTCGTTGCGCCGCGCCGGCGTCACCGACGCGCGGGTTTTGGGCGCAATTGAGCGGACGCCGCGGGAATTTTTCGTGCCGGCGGCGTTTCAGGATCAGGCGTGGGAGGATGTGGCGCTGCCCATCGACCACGAACAAACCATCAGCCAGCCGCTGGTGGTGGCGTTGATGACGCAAGCGCTGAACGTGCACGACCGTCACCGGGTGCTGGAGATCGGCACGGGGTCTGGTTATCAGGCGGCGGTGCTCTCCAAGCTGTGCCGCCGGCTCTACACCATTGAACGCATCCGGCCGTTGTTGCAACAGGCGGAGGAGCGTTTCCGCGCGCTGAAGATCAACAATATCACCGCTCGGCTGGGCGATGGATCGAAGGGCTGGCCGGAAGCCCCGCCGTTCGAGCGCATCATGGTCACCGCCGCGGGCGGGGAGGAGCCGCCGCCGGCCTTGCTGGCGCAACTGGCGCCGGGCGGCGTGATGGTGATTCCGCTGGGCGGCGAGTTCGGCGAACAATGGGTGTGCCGGTTGACCAAGGGCGACGACGGCGCGGTTCAGCGCGAGGCGCTGTGGCCGGTGCGTTTCGTGCCGCTGGTGTCCGACCCGCCGGCGGCGAGCAAGAGGGCGCAACAGACATGAACAGGCGTCATTGGCGGCGGTTGGCGGCCTTGGCGGTGGCGGCTGCGGCGTTGGCCGGCTGTCAGCAGCGACTGAGCGGCCTTGCGCCGTGGTCCATCGGCGGCGACAGCGCCGGTCCATCGGCGGCGGGGTCCATTGTGGTGGCGCCGGGCGACACCGCCTACGCCATCTCGCGGCGCTACGAGGTCCCGTTGCGCGACCTGATCGAGCTTAACAAGCTGGCGCCGCCCTATACGCTGGAGCCCGGTCAGCGGCTGGCGCTGCCCTCCGCCCGGCAATATATCGTGCAGCCCGGCGATACGCTGTACGGCGTGTCGCGGATGTTCTCGGTCGACGTCAGCGAGTTGACCCGGCTGAACAATCTGACGCCGCCCTACGCCATCAAAACCGGCCAGCCGTTGCGGCTGCCCAGCCCGGCGGCGGGCTATC
>CALGOL010000581.1 GCA_937960755.1 uncultured Azospirillum sp. | reverse complement strand
GCAGCACGCGCAGGCAATGCTCGATTTCCTTCATGGTGGAAGTGAAATCGGTGCTGTCGGCGTCCACGGTGGTTTCGTAGAAATACGACGCCACGACGTAGGGGTCGATGAAGCGGGCGGCGTTGATCGCCTGCCGGCGGATCAAATCTTCCGGGTCGTCGCCGTCCTCCACCGCGGTGATCGAACGGTTGGACTGGATGTGCGCGCCGCGGATCTGCATCCGATAGCCCGAGCCGAACTTCACGATGTCGCCGGTGAAATTGTACTGCGTCAGGCCCAAAAGCTGCTGGGTGGCGCGGATCGGCGTGACGAATTCAAAGTATTCGCCCAGTTCGTTGATCGCCGACTGATCGTCAGGCAACTCGAACTCCTTCAATTCGCGCACGGTGCGGGCTTTTTGATTAATCATCCGCACGTCGTTGGCCAGCCGGGCCGCCACCACGTCGCCCTTATACCCTTGATATTCCAAGGCGGCGGGCACGTTCATCTTGTTGAAGATGACCGAATTGATGTCGAAAAACACTGCGTAGCCGAACAAAGCCGACAGCGCCATAACAGGCAGCGAGATTGCGCCGAAATCCATGTCGTTCCCCCAAGGAGCCGATGGCAGACCCGAATATCCGCAGTTTGGCGCAATTCCCCGTCAAAAGGAAGCGCTTCCATCGCAAGATATTGACATGTTTCAAGAATTAAATGTTAACGTCACTTCGCAAGCCCCCTTGCGGCGCTCCGCCCGCACCTTATCGGCCGCCTTGCCGATCATATAGGCCGCCAACAATCGGGCGCCGTCCTCCGACTCGACGATTTCTTCCGGACTCGGGCGGTCGGCGCGCGGGCGCAGCAATTCGCCTTCATAGGCCAGGGCGACATCGAAGCTGAATTCGTCGAATCGGGTGCGCACCTCCAGCATGCCGGCGCCGTCGGCGTCCAGCCGCAGCATGTCGTGCGCCGCCAGGGTTTCCGCCACCTCTTGCGCGGCGAAAGCGGCGCGATAGACCACGGCGGCGTCGGCGCCCCACAGCTTGCCTTGTTCGGTCATGAAATCCGCCAGCCGCGCCGGGTCGAGCCGCGCGCCGTCGATGACGAAGCGCGAGCGCCGATGAATGCCGATGCGGAACAAGGCGTTCAATCCCACCGCCATCGTCACCGCCAACGCCATCGGCGAACTGACCCATGGCTGCAAAGCGGCGGGCAGCGTCTCGAAATATCCGGGATCAATCAACCGGGTCAGGCCGAAGGCGAAGGACAGGCCGAGCACGAACACCTTGCGGGAATCCAGCAGGCGCGACGCCATCACCTGCACGCCGTTAATCACCAGAAAACAGCCGGAAAACATCAGGGCGGCGCCGATCACCGGGGCCGGCATGATGAGCAGCGCCGCCGCGACTTTGGGCGAAAACGCCAAGAGAATCAGCAAGGCGCCGACGCCGAAGCTGATGGCGCGGCTGGTCGCCCCCGTCGCCACCGACAACCCCACCGCGCCCGACGTCGCCGCCTGTCCGCAGCCGCCGATGAGCGAGGCGACCACGTTGGTCAAACCGTCCGCCATGATGGATCGGCCGATATTGGCCATGTCCGGCCGGCGCCAATCGGCGTCATTGGCTTTTTGCGCCGCCGTGGTCGCCCCCATGGCGTTGAGCGACATGGCGAGGGCGGCGATCAAGAAGGGCAATATCAGTTCCGGCGCGAAATCCAGGCCGAAGCGCCCGACCTCGGGCAGCGCCGCCACCGGGGCCGCCGCCAGTCCCGCCGCCTTGACCGGGTCAAAGGCGCCGAACGCGGCGGCCGCCGCGTAGCCGAAGCCGACGCCCAGCAGCGTGCTGTAAAGCCGCAAAGCCCCGCCGCCCCACACGCTGACCCCGACGATCAGCGCCAAGGTGGGCAGACCGATCAGCAGATGCGCGCCGCGCAACTCGACCGGCGTCTCCACCCCCAGCAATTGGCGGCCCGCCATCACCATCACCGATATGCCGATCATGAAGACGACGAATCCCGCCACTTCCGGCGGGAACAGCGGCCGCAGCCGGTGAATCACCTGCGACAAAGCCATCACCGCCAAGCCGGCGAACAAGGTCATGCCGAACAGGGTGGCGGGGCCGCCCAAGGCCAGCGCCGCCCCGGCGGAGGGCAATAATATAGTGGTGGTGGTGGGCGGCAGGTGATAACCGCTGCCGATTCCAAAACGCCCCCAGGCTTGCAGGATGGCGCCGATCCCGCCGCCGATCATGGTCAGCGCGATCAGGCTGGCGCCGTCATGCTCGTTCAAGCCGCCGACGCGCGCCACCGTCACCGCCACCACCAGAAAAATCGCCACCAAAGCAAGATGTTGCAGCGACAACAGCAGCAGCGGGACCGGCGGCGGCGTCTCGTCCACCCAATAGGTCAGGTCGGCGGGGCGTTTGGCCATTGGCGGGCGGCTCATTTCTGGTGTCGGTTCGGGTAAGGAATTTACGCTGCGGCGACGAATTGCAAGCCTTGCGGCGATTAGGCCGCGCGACGAAGGACTCTTCTCATTTTGCGACAAGCGGTGTCGCATCATTCGTCGCAATTTGCATCGTCGGCGGCGTTAGCGCTGGCGCTTTCAGTCCGTACTTTTCAAATAGTTAATTGATAAAAATACATAACATCGGAATGCGAGATTAGCTGATTGTATAATTCGCGTTCATTTCAGTTGGCGCCGTTTTTGCCATCTGCCCCTATACCGCGCCCGACCGCCTGTCGGCGGCTCGAACCAAATACCGTGGACGATGGGGATGACCATGAGCTGGATGCAAGACGCGACCATAAAGGCCAAGGTGATGACGGCGTTCGCCGCCGCCTTGCTATGCTCAATTCTAATGGGCGGATTCGCTTTGAGAGAAATGGGCAATATTGATTCCGCCGCAGGCGACGTGCGGGACAATTGGTTGCCTAGCGTCGGGCTTGTCGGTGAAATAAATTCGGCGTTCAATTTTTATCGCGTGCTGGAGGGGGCGCATATCACCTCCACCACCGAAGCCGATATGGCGGCGGAAGAACGCGCGATGGCGACGGTTCTGAAAACATTTGAAGATAAGAACGCCGCCTATGAAAAGCTGCTGACGCCGGGGTATGAAACCGATTTGCACCGTCAGTTTCTGGCTAAATGGAAAAACTATTACAATTTAAGTCAGACCAAGTTATTGGTGAAATCACGGGCCAATCAAAATGAAGAGGCGTCGGCGATTTACCGCGGCGAATCTCGCAAAGAATATCGTGAAGGCAAGGAAATTTTGGAAAAGATTGTAAAATTTAATGTTGAGAGTGGAAAAAAATCTGCGGATCTCGGTACAGAAGCCTACCATTCTGGAAAAATATTTGTCTTCTTTTCAATTATTATTATGGTCGTCGTCTGCCTCGGCGCAACGTGGATGATTGTCGCTAACGTATCCAGCCCGATACAGGCGATGACCGGAGTCATGGCCCGGCTGGCGCGCCGCGAATTGAACGCCGAAGTGATCGGCTTAGAGCGCAAGGATGAAATCGGCGAAATGGCCCGCGCGGTGCAGGTGTTCAAAGACGGCTTGATCGAAGCGGACCGGCTGGCGGCGGCGCAAGCGGCCGAACAGGCGGCCAAGCAGCGTCGGGCCGAAGCGGTTGAGCGGCTGGTGCGGGAGTTTGAGGGCGCGGCGGCGGCGGCGTTGCGCAC
>CALGOL010000580.1 GCA_937960755.1 uncultured Azospirillum sp. | reverse complement strand
CCGGCCGCGGCGAGGCTGGCGAGATAACCGCGCAACTGATCGGCGGTGGCGGATTCCAGCGTCGCGCCGTCTCGCTTCAACCAGCCGGCGGCGTCGGTCAGATCGCGCTCATAGGCTTGCCTTGTATTGAGCGCCGCGCCGCGCGCGGCGGTCAGCATGTCGAGGAAGGCGTCGACATGCGGCGAAAGCGGCATCGGCCGCGGCTTGCAGGGCCGGCCGCGCCGCTTGGTCGGCGAAGCGCCGCGGGAGACGGTCATTGCCGCGGGAAACGCTGATCGGGGATGACTTTTTCGGTCTGGCCCGCCGGGGCCGGCAGGTCGAGCGACCCCAGCACCAAGGCGCCGCCGCCGACGACGGCCGCAACCACCACCACTAACATCATCGCTACTTTATTCATTAGAACCGCCCGCTAGAAACGCCGATCCCGGCGCAACGCCACTGCCCTTCGCCGCGCAACCATGCTAAGCAAACCGCCGCCGGCCCAAGCTGTGGGGAGATTTGGCGCGCGTCGCCGCGCGCGCGACCACCATAACCCCAGCAGGCGCCGCAACGCAACGCCGTCGCCGCGGCTTTGCGTCGTTGCAAGAAAGCCGCCGACGCAGGAATAATAGCGCTTATGAACACCTCAGACGCCGCGCCGCCGGCCGCCGACATGCCGGGCTCTTCTCTTTCGTCCAACACGGCCGCCGGCTGCGTCCTTGATCGCACGGTGGTGCTGGTGGGTTTGATGGGCGCCGGCAAAAGCGCCGTCGGGCGCCGGTTGGCGGCGCGGTTGGGTATGGCGTTTATCGACGCCGACGTCGAGATTGAGCAGGCCGCCGGCCGCAGCATTGAGGAAATCTTCGCCCGCGACGGGGAGGCGGCTTTTCGCGCCGCTGAACGCCGCATCATTCATCGCCTGCTGACCGAACGGCCGGTTCACGTGCTGGCGACCGGCGGCGGGGCGTTCATGGACCCGGAAACCCGCAAGGTGATCGCAGAACATGGCCGGTCGGTATGGCTGCGGGCTGAGTTGGACGTCTTGTTGGCGCGCACCTCGCGGCGCAACCATCGGCCGCTGCTGAAAAAGGGCGATCCGAGGGAAATCCTGCAAAATTTGATGAACGTCCGCTATCCGGTGTACGCCGAGGCTGACATTACGGTGGAAAGCGACGATCAGCCGGTGGAGGAAACCGTCGAGCGGGTGGCGCAGGCGCTGAAGGACTATAAGCAATGAGCGATATCGAGCAGCAGATCGTTCGCGTGCCGCTGGGCGCGCGCGCCTACGACATCCGAATCGGCGCCGGCGCGTTGGCCCACGGCGGCGCGGCGATATCCCACGCGACGAAGGGCCGGTCGCCGGTGGTGATTACAGACTCGAACGTCGCCGACTTGCATTTGGCGACGTTGGAGCGCGCCCTGGCGGAGGCCGGCGTCGCCAATACGCCCGCCATCGTCTTGCCGGCGGGCGAGAAGACCAAGGATTTCGCTCATTTCGCCGATTTGATGGAGGAGATCCTGTCGCGCGGCGTCGACCGCTCCACCGTGCTGCTGGCGCTGGGGGGCGGGGTGATCGGCGACATCGTCGGCTTCGCCGCCGCTTCTGCGCTGCGCGGCGTCGACTTCATTCAGGTTCCCACCACGCTGCTGGCGCAGGTCGACAGCTCGGTGGGGGGCAAGACCGGCATCAACTCGCGCCACGGCAAAAATCTAATCGGCGCCTTTCACCAGCCGAAATTGGTGCTCGCCGACACCCGTGTGCTCGACACTCTGCCGCGCCGCGAAGTGCTGGCGGGCTATGCCGAAGTCGCCAAATACGGCGCCATCCGCTATCCCGATTTCTTCGCCTGGCTGGAAGACGGCGGCGGGCTGGCGATGGTGGACGGCGATCCTGACGCGCGGCGCAAGGGCGTGGCGTTTTGCTGCCAAGCCAAGGCCGACATCGTCGGCGCCGATGAACGGGAAAGCGGCGAGCGGGCGTTGCTAAACCTCGGCCACACCTTCGGTCATGGCTTGGAGGCGCAATCCGGTTTCGGCGACGCCATGCTGCATGGCGAAGCCGTCGCCATCGGCATGGTGATGGCGTTTGAGCTTTCCGCCGATTTGGGCCTGTGCCCGCCCGACGACGTTCGCCGGGTGCGGGCGCATCTGACGTCGGTCGGGTTGCCGCTGCGGGCGGCCGATTTCCCCTCTGTCGCCTGGGACGCCGACGTGTTGCTGGGCCATATGGCGAAGGATAAGAAGGCGGAAGCCGGGCGCATCAAGTACGTGCTGTTGCGCGGATTGGGTCAAGCCTTCGCCGGCGGCGACGCGACGGCCGACCCGGTGCGCAACGTGCTGACGCGCTGGATCGCCGGAGCGGCGGCCTAATACCAATCGCCCTTAATCGTGACCGATTAAGGGCGCCCTCAGGCGCCGGGCGCG
>CALGOL010000579.1 GCA_937960755.1 uncultured Azospirillum sp. | reverse complement strand
GTCGGCCGCATTTCCAAATCCGCCACCCGCTGACCCCGCACCACGGCGCCGGAGGCGACGCCGTCGATGGAGACCAGCGCCTGGCCCTCTACCATTGGGCTGACGGAAAGCGCGCCCGGCGCGCGGCGCAGCGCGTCGGCCAGCGAATCGAAATCGGTCAACGGGCCGCCATAAGCGGAGTAAACGTTGAAATGACCGTTCAACCCCAGGATGCGGCCGAATAGCTCGGCGCGAAAGCCGTTCATCACCGCCATGACGATGATGAGCGTCGCCACGCCCAGGGCGATGCCCATGAGGGAGAAACCGGCGATGACGGAGATGAACCCCTCTTGCCGGCGCGCACGCAGGTAGCGCATCGCCACCATGCGCTCAAAATAGGAAAACATCGTCAAATTCGTCCTATCGGCGGCCAACAAACACTGTCGAGGCGCCGGTTTATCGCCTGGAATCGAGCTAAATTAGGGCGCGCCGCACCCGGGCAGTCCCGCCGCCAGGGTCAGACGATGCACCAGCTCTTGCTTAGATACCGGCTTCACCAGATATCCCGCAATGCCGAAGACGATGGCCTGCTGCACCACCTCGGCCTCGCGATGGGCGGTCAGCACGATCACCGGCAATTCGGCGAAGCGGCCGTCGTCCAGCGCGCGCATGGTCAACAGCAGCTCCAACCCGCCGCGCCCCGGCATTTCCAGATCGCAGATCACCACATCGACGTCTTGCGGCCGCTCTTCCAGCAATTTTAGCGCTTCGTCGCCGTCCGCCGCCGCCAGCACGGCGCGCAATCCCAGATCTTCCAATAACCTTTGCAGCATCATGCGGGTGAAGTCGTCGTCTTCGGCCAGCAACACGCCCAGCTTGGAAACGTCGCCGCGCCCTGCTCCCGCCGGTTGTTCAACCATGTCTCGCCTCCCCTGGCTCGCTCCTTTCGTTCAGTGACCACAGGGCGTATGTTTTGTCTACCCCGCATTCATGCTTGCGGCGGCGAGCGGAGATTAATCAGCCTACGACCCTTCGAAGCCGTAGCGCGACGGCGCGTTACGCACTATCGTCAGCCCATTCGACCGCAGGCGTAAGCATTCTTCGCGCCCCCTTCAGCAGAGGACCGCCGAGACCTTGTCTGATCTCGCTTCCGTCGCCAAACCGCCCGAATCATCCCATGAGCCGGCCGCTTCGCTGTTCGACGCCAGCGTGTTGGAGCAGGTTATCCATGTGATGGGCGTCGGACTGTTGGTCACCGATCCGACCCGACCGGGCTTTCCCATCGTCTTTTGCAATCACGCGCTGATGGAGATGACCGGCTACCGCTCGCACGAGTTGGTGGGCCGCGGCTGCGACGTGTTTTACGGCCCAGACACCGACGTCGAAGCGGTGACGCGGGTCTTCGCCGCGGTTGACGAATGCAGTCCGGCGGCGGACGAGGCGCTATTGTACCGCAAGGACGGCTCGTCGTTCTGGAACGCGCTGACCGTGCGCGCCATCACCGGCCCGGACAACGCGGCGCGCTGGCTGGTCGCCACCTGCATGGACGTGTCGGAACAGCACGAAACCCAAGGCAAGCTGCGCGGCGCCCAGGATGAACAAACCCGGCTGGCGGCGGAAACCTTCGCGCTGGCCGAAGATCTCGACCGGGCGCGGGAGGAGGCGGAAAACGCCCGTCTGGCGGCGGAAGCCGCCAACGTCGCCAAATCGCGCTTCCTCGCCATGATGAGCCACGAACTGCGCACGCCGATGACCGCCGTCATCGGCATGGGCGATCTGCTGATGGGCACCGAACTGAGCGATCAACAGCAAAGTTTTGTCAAAACGCTGCGCGCGTCGGCGGAAACCTTGCTCGCCATCCTTAACGACGTGCTGGATTTCTCCAAGGTCGAAGCCGGCCAATTGGAGCTCGAGAAGATCGACTTCTCGCTCTATCGCCTGATGGACGACGTCATTAACCTGTTCTTGGTGCGCGCCGCCGCCAAGGGCTTGTCGCTGTCGTCCTCCATCGCCGACGACACGCCGCGCCATGTCCGCGGCGACCCGGTGCGCTTCCGCCAAGTGCTGTTCAACCTGATCGGCAACGCCATCAAGTTCACCGACCGCGGCTGGGTCGAGGTGGCGCTGTGGGCGGTGGACTGGCCCGACGGCCAGATCGAACTGCACTGCGAAGTTTCCGACACCGGCATCGGCATGACCGAAGAGCAGGTGGAGCGGCTGTTTGAAGCTTTCGTTCAGGCTGACGCCTCTACCGCGCGGCGTTATGGCGGCACCGGGTTGGGGCTGGCGATCTGCAAACGCCTCGTCGAAGCCATGGGCGGTAAAATCAGCGTCAAGAGCGAGATGGGCCGCGGCTCCACCTTCCATTTCTCGCTGGTGGTCGCCTGCGCCGAAGGGCCGCCGTCGCTGGACGCCATCGCCCGCCCGCCGTCTGAAACATTGTCCGACCAGCCGACCCCGGCGGCGAAGCCGGCCGCTTTGTTGCTGGCGGAAGACAACGACGTCAACCGCATGCTCATCACCACCATGCTGAAGCGCATGGGACATCAGGTGACGGCGGTGGAGAACGGCGCCCGCGTGCTGGAGTTGCTGCGCGAGGAAATGTATGACGCGGTCATACTGGATATGGCGATGCCGGTGCTGGACGGCCCCAGCGCCACCCGCGCCATCCGACGGATGGAGCCGCCGATGTACGAACTGCCGATCATCGGCTTATCGGCCGACGCTTTACCGGAACATCGCGCCAGCCATCTCGCCGCCGGGCTCGACGCCTATCTAACCAAGCCCATCGACTGGTCTCAGCTCGCCGCGGTGATCGATCATCTGTCATCTGGGCGGGACTTGAACGGCGAGCTTTCCGACGCTGCGGTTTTGGCCGGCTTGAGCGAAGACTTTGATCTGCATCCGGTGATGGACAAGGTCAAGCTGGCGGAGTTGCGCCAGGCGTTGGGATCGGACAGCCTCGACAGCATGCTGCGTCTGCTGCCGGATACGGCGGAACGGGAGCTCGCCAGCCTGCATCTGGCGCTCGCCTCCAACCAGCCGCGCGGCGTCAAGCACGCCGCCCATACGCTGGCCGGGCTGGCGGCTAATTTCGGCTGCCCGCGTCTCGCCCGCGTCGCCCGCGCCATGAACGACAAATACGACGATTTGGAGCGCACCGCCCTGCTGATGCCGAAGATGAACCTGACGGTGGAGGAGACCATCGCCGCCATCAACGATCAATTGGCGGCGTCTTGAACCATGGCGCCGCGCAAGCGCCCGTCGCCGCGGGTGGATCACCCCGACCAATATGATCTGCTGAACGTCCCGGAGCCGACGGCGGCGCTTTTAACCTTCTCCGGCCGCACCGTCGATTTGGAGAAGCCCGACTTCACCCGTTTCGACATAGAAGACATCGCGCGGCCGCTGGCCTACCAATGCCGGTTCGTCGGCAACACCATCGCGTTTTACAGCGTCGCGCAACATTGCGTGCTCGCTAGCCGGCTGGTTGCGCCCGGTTTCGAATACGAAGCATTGATGCATGACTGTGAAGAAGCGTTCACCGGCGACTGGCCGACGCCATGGAAAGTCCGCATCGGGCGCGAAGCCATCCGCGCCGCGGTGGCGCCACTGAAAGCGGCGCTCGCCAAGCGCTTCGCATTCACCTATCCCGAAAGCCGCGCGGTCAAAATCGCCGATCAGCGCGCGCTCGCCACCGAATTGCGCGACTTGTGCGCGCCGCACCGGGTGAATTGGCGCGATTTGCCGGCGCCCAGCCCCGAGCCCATTGTGCCGTTGGGCCCGGAAGAGGCCAGAGCGGCGTTTCTCGCCCGTTACCGGGAATTGCAGAACGCCGATTGATTGTGCAGCGCCAGATAGGTAAAAATTGCCCAGCGCTAGGCAAAATCTGCCGCCGAATTAACCCTCTATTCATCACGATTTTTATAGCATGCGGTGAATTTCCGATTCCGGCGACCACGGTTCGCCGGGACCGCTTGTCAAGAAGGGTCGCCCGCGGTGGAAAACCTGCTTTCGACGTTGCGCAATCTGGGTCCGATGCGGCTGGCGGCAATCGGCGGCGTCGGTCTGCTGCTGATCGGCTTCTTCATCTATCTGACCATGCGGCTATCGACGCCGGAGATGGAGCTGCTCTACGCCGAATTGCAGCCGGCGGACGCGGCGGCGATCTCCAAGCAGCTTGACGCCGCCAAGGTCCCCTATCAGGTGGACAAGACCGGCACCAAGATTTCCGTTCCCGCCAATCAGGTGGGGCCGATGCGCATGAAAGTGGCGGCGGCCGGCCTGCCCTCCGGCGGATCGGTGGGCTATGAAATCTTTGACAAGTCGGAAGGCTTCGGCACCACCGCCTTTATTCAAAACATCAATCACTTGCGGGCGCTGGAAGGCGAAATGGCCCGCACGGTCGCGACGCTGAACGGCGTTGAAAACGCCCGCGTGCATCTGGTGCTGCCCAAGCGCGAATTGTTCGCCCGCCAGAACAACCCGGCCACCGCCAGCGTCTTCGTCAAGCTGCGTCCCGGCGGGCAATTGTCGCGGGAAAACATCAACGCCATTCAGCACCTGATCGCCTCGTCGGTGCCCAACCTCCAGCCGTCGCAAATTTCCATCATCGACGACAAGGGCAAGCTGCTGGCCCGCGGCATGGGGCAGGACAGCGAAGCGATGCTGTCGGCCACCGCCGACGAAAAGAAGCTGGCCTACGAAGGCCGCCTCGCCCGCACCATCGAAGACTTGCTGGGCCGCACCATCGGTTACGGCAAGGTGCGCGCCGAAGTGTCGGCCGACCTCGACTTCGACCGCATCACCACCAGTTCGGAAATCTTCGACCCGGAAAGCCAGGTGGCGCGCTCGACCCAGAGCGTCACTGAAAGCAACGAATCCCAGGACCGCGACCCGCTGGCCCCGGTGACGGTGGATCAAAACCTGCCGACGGCGCAGGCGTCGGGCAACAACACCGGGCCGATTTCGTCCAACAAGCAGTCGCGGACTGAAGAAACCACCAACTTCGAGATCAGCCGCACCACCAAGAATCATGTGCGCGAAACCGGCCAGGTGCGCCGTGTTTCCGTTGCGGTGCTGGTGGACGGGGCTTATCAGTACGTCGACGGCAAGCCGGTCTATCAGCCGCGCCCGGAAAACGAACTGGAAAGCATCCGCGCTTTGGTGCGCTCGGCCGCCGGTCTCGACGCGGTGCGCGGCGACACGCTGGAAGTCATCAATATGCGCTTCTGGTCGCCGGAGGACGACGCCCCCCCGGTGGAGGCGCTGTTTATGGGCCTGACCCGCGAAGACGTCTTCCGACTGGGCGAAATGCTGGTGCTGGGCATCGTCGCCGTGCTGATTATCCTGCTGGTCATCCGCCCGCTGATCGCGCGGGCTTTCGAGAAGTCGGAAGCGGCGGAAGACGAGGAAATGGATCGTCTGCTAACCGATCAATCCGGCATGCCGACCGCGCTGGCCGGCCCCAGCGGCGCGCTGGCGCAAGATTTGGCGCTGGAGGCGGCGCAGGCCGACGAAGAGTTGGAGCAGATGATCGACATCAACAAGGTGGAAGGCCGGGTTCGCGCCTCCTCCTTGCGCAAAGTTGGCGAGATCGTCGAAAAGCACCCGGAAGAAGCGGTCTCGATCCTGCGCAACTGGCTCTATCAGGAAAGCTGAAGCCATGCCGCGCCCTAACATGGGATTATCGTCATGAGCAGCGTGCGCCGTTTCTCTTTTGACGATTCCTTCGATGCCGAAAGCCCGTTCGCCCGGCCGAAGGCCCAGGCGCGCGGCCGGTAGATCATGGCGTAGCCCGCGCGCACCAT
>CALGOL010000578.1 GCA_937960755.1 uncultured Azospirillum sp. | reverse complement strand
CCCAGCCGATGGGCGACGGCGGCCCCGGCGCGCCCGGCGCGGTCGGGGTCACGGTGACGACGGTCGAACCGCGCGACCTGCCGCTGGCGGCGGAATTGTCGGGGCGGGCGGTTCCATACCGGGTGGCGGAGGTGCGGCCGCAAGTCAGCGGCATCGTGCTGAAGCGCTTGTTTGAAGAAGGCGGGGCGGTGGAGGCCGGCCAGCAGCTTTATCAAATCGACCCGGCGACCTATCAGGCGGCGGCGCAGAGCGCCGAAGCCGATCTCGCCAAGGCCCGGGCCAATTTGAAGTCGGTCGAAGCCAAGGCCGCCCGCTACGCCGATCTGGTGAAGATCAACGCGGTGTCGCGTCAGGACTATGACGACGTGGTGGCGACGCTGGATCAGGCCAAGGCGCAAATACTGGTGGCCCAAGCCGCGGTGCAGACCGCCCGCATCAATGTGGACTTCACCAAGGTTTACGCCCCCATCGCCGGCCGCATCGGCAAATCCAGCGTCACCGAGGGCGCGCTGGTGACCGCCAATCAGACGTCGGCCATGGCGACCATCACCCAGCTTGACCCGATATTCGTCGACCTCAATCAGTCGAGCGCCGAACTGGCCCGTCTGCGGGCGACCGCGGCGGCGGCGGGAAATGCACCGGATGCGCCGGCCGTCGTGCGCCTGCTGTCGGACGACGGCGGCGTTCTGCCCACGGCGGGCCAACTGAAATTCACCGACGTCACCGTCGATCCGTCCACCGGCATGGTGCAGTTGCGCGCCGAATTCGCCAATCCGCGCCAAGAACTGCTTCCCGGTCAATTCGTCCGGGCGCGGGTGGAGCAGGGGACGCTCAAACAGGCGCTGCTCATCCCGCAGCCGGCTTTGATCCGCAACCCGGACGGCTCGGCGATGGTGTGGGTGGTCGGCGCCGACAACACCGTGCAGCCGCGACCGGTGCAGGTCGGCGGCGCGGTGGGCGGCGAATGGCGCGTTGAAGGCGGGCTCTCGCCCGGCGAGCGGGTGGTGGTGACGGGCTTGCAGAAAATTCAGCCGGGCGCGCCAGTCGCCCCGACGCCGGCGGCGAAAACCGACGTCGCCAACCGGCCGTAAAGGAAGACGTTCCATGTCGCGTTTCTTTATTGACCGCCCGATCTTCGCCTGGGTGATCGCGCTGGTCATCATGCTGGCGGGCGGTTTGTCGATCCTGTCCCTGCCGATTGAGCAGTATCCGCGCATCGCGCCGCCATCGGTGCAGATCGCCGCCAGCTATCCCGGCGCCTCGGCGCAGACGGTGCAAAACACCGTGACCCAGGTGATCGAGCAGAAGATGAACGGGCTCGACCATCTGCGCTACATGTCGTCCACCAGCGATTCCTCCGGCAACGTTTCCATCACGTTGACGTTCGAGCCGGCGGCCGATCCCGACATCGCCCAGGTGCAGGTGCAAAACAAGCTGCAACTCGCCATGCCGTTGCTGCCGCAGGAAGTGCAGGCGCAAGGGGTGCGGGTCGCCAAGGCCACGGCGAATTTCCTGATGGTGGTCGGGCTGGTGTCGTCGGACGGCTCAATCGACGAACACGCGCTGACCGACTTGCTGGCCTCCAAGGTGCAAGACCAGATCAGCCGGGTTTCCGGCGTCGGCGAGGTCGAGGTGTTCGGCGCGCCGCACGCCATGCGCATCTGGCTCAACCCCGACAAGCTGGTGAGCTACAAGCTCGCCACCGCCGACGTCGTCGCCGCGATCCGGGCGGAGAACACCGACGTGTCGGTCGGCCAATTGGGCGGCCTGCCGTCGGCGCCGGGGCAATTGCTTAACGCCAACATTCTGGCGCAAAGCCGGCTGGAAAAGCCCGAGCAGTTTGAAAACATTCTGCTGCGCGTCACGCCGGAAGGGGCGAAAATCCGCCTTAAAGACGTCGCGCGGGTGGAGTTGGGCGCCGAAAGCTATGAAATGCAAGGCCGCTACAACGGCCGTCCCGCCGCCGCCTTTGCGATTAAGCTGGCGACTGGGGCCAACGCGCTCGACACCGTGACGGCGGTGGAGAAGGAAATGGCGGAGCTGCGGCGCTTCTTCCCCGAGAGCGTCGAGGTGGTCTATCCCTACGACACCACGCCGTTCGTCCGCCTGTCGATTGAAGAAGTGGTCAAGACGCTGATCGAAGCCGTCGTCTTGGTCTTCGTCGTCATGTTCGTCTTCTTGCAGAATTTCCGCGCCACCTTGATTCCCACCATCGCCGTGCCGGTGGTGCTGTTGGGAACCTTCGGCGTGCTGGCGGCGTTCGGCTTCACCATCAACACTCTCACCATGTTCGCCATGGTGCTCGCCATCGGCCTTTTGGTCGACGACGCCATCGTCGTGGTGGAGAACGTCGAGCGGGTGATGAGCGAAACCGGCTTGCCGCCGCGCGAAGCCACCCGCCGTTCAATGGATCAGATCACCGGCGCGTTGATCGGCATCGCCTTGGTCTTGTCGGCGGTGTTCGTGCCGATGGCGTTTTTCGGCGGCTCCACCGGGGCGATTTACCGTCAGTTCTCCATCACCCTGGTTTCCGCCATGGGGTTGTCGGTGCTGGTGGCGCTGGTGCTGACCCCGGCCTTGTGCGCCACCATGTTGAAGCCGGTGGAGCGCGGCCACGGCTGGAGCGACCGCGGCTTTTTCGGCGCCTTCAACCGCGCCTTCGACCGCAGCCGCCGCGCCTACACCCGCGGCGTTCTGGGGGTTCTGCGGCGTTCCGGTCGCATGCTGGCGGTGTTCGCCCTGTTGCTGGTCGGCTTGGGCGTGCTGTTCGCCCGGCTGCCCGGCGCCTTCCTGCCTGACGAAGACCAAGGCTTCCTGTTCGCCATGGTGCAGGCCCCGGCCGGCGCGACGATGGAGACCACCGCCAAGGTGCTGGACCAGGTCGACCGGCATTTCCGCGAAGCGGAAGGGGAGAATGTCGATAGCGTCTTCACCGTCGCCGGCTTCAGCTTCGCCGGCCGCGGCCAGAGCGGCGGCATCGCCTTCGTCCGGTTGAAGGATTGGAGCGAACGCAAGGGCGACGATCGCAAGGTCAACGCCATTATCGGCCGCGCCATGGGGGCGTTCTCGCAAATCAACGGGGCGATGGTGTTCGCCTTCGCCCCGCCGGCGGTGATCGAACTGGGCAACGCCGGCGGCTTTGATCTGCAATTGCAGGACCGCGCCGGGCTGGGGCACGAGGCGCTGATGAACGCCCGCAACCAATTGCTTGGCATGGCGGCGCAGAACCCGGCCTTGATGGCGGTGCGGCCCAACGGCATGGAGGATACGCCGCAATATCGCCTGACGGTGGACCGGGAAAAGGCGGCGGCGCTGGGAGTCTCGCTCGCCGACGTCAACGCCACCTTGTCCGCGGCTTGGGGTTCGGCCTATGTCAACGACTTCATCGACGGCGGCCGGGTGAAGAAGGTTTATCTGCAAGCCGACGCGCCCTATCGCATGCTGCCCGACGACGTCAACCGCTGGCATGTGCGCAACGCCGACGGCGACATGGCTCCGTTGTCGGCCTTCGCCGGCGCCAAATGGGAATTCGGCTCGCCGCAGCTTGAGCGTTTCAACGGCGTCGAATCCCGCAACATCAACGGCTCGCCGGCGCCCGGCCGCAGTTCGGGCGAAGCCATGGCGATTATGGAGGAGATCATCGCCAAGCTGCCCCCCGGCATCGGCTATCAGTGGACCGGCCTGTCGTTTGAAGAACGCTTGGCGGGTTCACAAGCCCCGGCGCTCTACGCCATCTCGATCCTGGTGGTGTTCTTGTGTCTGGCGGCGCTTTATGAAAGCTGGTCGGTGCCGTTCGCCGTCATGCTGGTGGTGCCGTTGGGCGTGCTGGGGGCGGTGGCGGCGGTGACGCTGCGCGGGCTGTCCAACGACGTTTATTTTCAGGTCGGCTTGCTGACCACCATCGGGCTCGCCGCCAAGAACGCCATCCTGATCGTCGAGTTCGCCAAGGAACTGCACGAGAAAGGCCGTTCCTTGGCCGCGGCGACGGTGGCGGCGGCGCAACAGCGCTTGCGGCCGATCTTAATGACCTCGCTGGCCTTCATCCTCGGCGTGCTGCCGCTGGCGCGGGCCGACGGCGCCGGGTCGGGGGCGCAGAACGCCATCGGCGTCGGCGTGATGGGCGGCATGATCGCCGCCACCGTGCTGGCGATCTTCTTCGTGCCAGTGTTCTATTTCGTGGTGCAGCGCCGTTTCGGCAAAACGCCGGAACGCCGCGCCATCCCTCGCGCCGCCGCCGCCGACGCCGCCCTTTCCGTTCCCGCCTCGGCGCCCGCCGAATGAAACGCCGACTGACGAGCCCCCAGACCATGAGAAAACAGCTCTTAAACACCTGCGCCGTGGTTATCGCGGCGGCTTTGCTGGCCGGTTGTTCGATGATCCCCGACTATGAACGCCCGGCAGCCCCGGTTCCGGTCGCTTGGCCGCAAGGCGGGGCCTATGGAAACGCCGCTTCAGTTGCAGCGCCGTTATGGGCCGATGTGGCGTGGAAGGATTTCTTCGTCGATCCGGCGTTGCAAAAGCTGATTCAACAGGCGTTGGACAATAACCGCGATCTGCGCGCCGCCGCCCTGGCGGTGGAGCAGGCCCGCGCCGCCTATCGGGTCAGCGAAGCCGACCGGCTGCCCACCGTCAACGCCGGCGGTTCGCAAAGCGCCAGCCGGACGCCGGCGGATTTGTCGCGCTCCGTTCCGGCGCGCGCCGAAACCGCCCGCACCTACAACGCTAATCTGGGGGTGACGGCGTTTGAACTCGACCTGTTCGGCCGGGTGCGCAGCCTGAACGAGCAGGCGCTGGAGCAATTCCTGGCGACGGAGGAGGCGCGCAACGCGACGCAAATCAGCCTGATCGCCGAAGTCGCCAACGCCTATCTCACCTTGCTGGGTGATTTGAAGCTGCTCGCGCTGACCGAAGAGACCTTGCGTTCGCGCGAAGCCTCGCTCAACCTGATCCGCCGCTCCTTCCAGCAGGGCGTCGGGTCGGAACTGGACGTGGCGCAGGCGCAATCGGCGGTGGAGACGGCGCGCGCCGCCCGCCAGCAGTATTTGCGGGCGGTGGAGCAGGATAAGAACGCGCTGGCCTTGCTGGCCGGCGGCCCGGTGGATGCGGCGGCGCCCAAGGGCGATTTGAACCGCCTGCGTTTTATCGAAGACTTGCCGGCCGGGCTTTCCAGCGACGTGCTGTTGCGCCGTCCCGACATCGTCCAGGCCGAGCACACGCTAAAAGCCGCCAACGCCAATATCGGCGCGGCGCGCGCGGCGTTTTTCCCCACCATTTCGCTGACCGCCGCCTTGGGGACCGCCAGTCCGACCTTGTCGGGGCTGTTCGCCGCCGGGTCGGGGGCGTGGAGTTTCGCCCCCGCCGTCTCGTTGCCGATCTTTGACGGCGGGCGCAATCAGGCCAATCTCGACAGCGCGCTGGCGGGCAAGGACATCGCCGTCGCGCAGTACGAAAAAGCCATCCAGAGCGCGTTTCGCGAAGTGGCGGACGGGTTGGCCGCAAAGGGCTCGCTGGCGGAGCAGTTGAAGGCGCAGACCGCGTTGGCGGCGGCCTATCGCACCAGCTTGCGGCTGTCGCAGGCGCGCTACGACCGCGGCGTCGATAGTTACTTGAACGTGCTGGACGCTCAACGTTCGCTTTACGGCGCCCAGCAGGAGCAGGTGGCGATTGAAGTCGCGCGATTGACCAATCTGGTGACGCTTTACAAAGCGCTGGGCGGCGGCCGGTCGTAGCCGCCGCCGGTTTTACTCCGCCGCCTCCGCTGGCCTGTCGTCCGGCGGCCGGTTGGAGCGGGCGACCTGCACCGCCGTCACCTTGTATTCCGGGCAGTTGGTCGCCCAGTCGGAATTTTCCGTCGTCACCACATTAGCCCCGGTGACGGGGTGGTGAAAGGTGGTGTGCGTCACGCCGGCCGGCACGCGGTCGGATAGCCGGGCGCGCAGGGTGATGGTCCCGACCCGGCTGGACAGCGAAACCATGTCGCCGTCTTCAATCCCGCGAGCCTCGGCGTCGATCAGGTTGATCTCCAGCACATCCTCGTCATGCCAAGCGACGTTGCCGGTGCGTCTGGTTTGCGCGCCGACATTGTACTGACTGAGGATGCGGCCGGTGGTGAGGATTAGCGGATAAAGCCGGCTGGTCCGCTCCGGCGTCGGGACGTAGGGCGTCGCGATGAAGCGGCCCTTGCCGCGGGCGAAGCCCTCGACATGCATGATCGGCGTGCCGACGTCGCCGTCGTCTTCGTCACGGCACGGCCACTGCACGCTGCCCAGCCGGTCGAGCTTATCGAAGCTGACGCCGCGGAAGGTCGGGACCAGCCGGGCGATTTCCGCCATGATCTGCGACGGGTGGTCGTACGTCATCGGATAGCCCATGGCGGTCGCCAATTCGCAAGCGACCCGCCATTCCGCCTTGCCCGTACGCTCCGTCATCACCGGGCGGACGCGGTTGATCCGCCGTTCGGCGTTGGTGAAGGTGCCGTCCTTCTCCAGGAACGAGGTTCCCGGCAAAAACACGTGGGCGAAGGCGGCGGTCTCGTTCAAGAACAGGTCTTGCACGATCAGGCATTCCAGCGATTGCAGCGCCTTATGCACATGCTTGGTGTTGGGGTCGGACTGGGCGACGTCTTCGCCTTGGATGAACATCGCCTTGTACGCGCCGTCGATGGCGGCGTCGAACATGCCGGGAATGCGCAAGCCCGGCTTGGGCGACAGGCGTACGCCCCAGTCCGCTTCGAACTGGCCGCGTACAGTGTCATCCGTCACCGGGCGATAGCCCGGCAATTCGTGCGGGAACGAGCCCATGTCGCAGGAACCCTGCACATTATTCTGGCCGCGCAGCGGGTTGACGCCGACGCCTGCGCGGCCGATGGAGCCGGTCGCCATCGCCAGATTGGCCATCGCCATGACGGTGGTGGAGCCTTGCGTATGCTCGGTGACGCCCAGGCCGTAGTAAATCGCCGCGTTGCCGCCGGTCGCGTACAGCCGGGCGGCGGCGCGGATGTCCGCCGCCGCCACGCCGATGGTCTCCGCCAGCGCTTCCGGCGCATTGGCTGGGTCGGTGATGAAGGCTTTCCATTCGGCGTAGGCGTGCACGTCGCAGCGTTCGGCGATGAAGCGGCGGTTGGTCAGCCCTTCGGTGACCACCACATGGGCCAGCGCGTTGAGCAACGGCACGTTGCCGCCGGGGCGCAGTTGCAGGTGAAGCGCCGCTTCGACATGCGGGCTGCGCGCCAGATCGATGCGCCGCGGGTCGGCGACGATCAGTTTCGCCCCCGCCCGCAAGCGCCGTTTAAGCCGCGATCCGAACACCGGGTGAGCGTCGGTCGGATTGGCGCCGATCAGCAGAATGACGTCGGCCTTGTCCACCGATTTGAAGTCTTGCGTGCCGGCGGACGTGCCGAAGGTCTGCGCCAGACCGTAGCCGGTGGGGGAATGGCAAACCCGCGCGCAGGTGTCGACGTTATTGGCCCCGAAGGCGGCGCGGATCATTTTTTGGACGACGTACACCTCTTCATTGGTGCAGCGGGAGGAGGTGATGCCGCCGATAGCCTCCGGCCCGTGCGCCGCTTTGATGTCGTTCAGCCGCTTGGCGGCGTAGCCGATAGCCTCCTCCCACGACACCACCCGCCATGGGTCGGCGACGCTGTCCCGGATCATCGGCTGGGTGACGCGGTCCCGGTGGGTGGCGTAGCCCCACGCGAAGCGGCCCTTGACGCAAGAATGGCCGGCGTTGGCCCCGCCGTTCTTGCTCGGCGTCATCCGCACCACGGTTTCGCCGCGCATTTCCGCGGTCAGCGAACAGCCGACGCCGCAATAGGCGCAAGTGGTGTCCACCGTATGCTCCGCCACGCCGATGGCGATGACCGACTTGTCCACCAGCGCGGCGGTGGGGCAGGCGTCGACGCAAGCGCCGCACGACACGCACTCGCTGGCGAGAAAGCTTTCGTCCGCCCCCGGCGTGACGACGGAAGCAAAGCCGCGGCCCTGTACGGTCAAAGCGAAGGAGCCTTGGATGTCTTGGCACGCCCGCACGCAGCGCGAACACACCACGCATTTGGCCGGGTCGAACTGGAAGTAGGGGTTGGAAAGGTCCTTGTCGGCCTGCAAATGGTTGGCCCCGTCGCGGCCGTAGCGCACCTGCCGCAGGCCGACCGCCCCCGCCATGTCCTGCAATTCGCAAGCGCCGTTGGTCGGGCAGGTCAGGCAATCCAGCGGATGATCGGAGATGTAAAGCTCCATCACCCCGCGGCGCAGCTTCGCCAGCCGTTCGGTTTGGGTGACGACGCGCATGCCCTCCACCGCCGGGGTGGTGCAGGAGGCGGGAAAGCCGCGGCGGCCTTCGATCTCCACCAGACACAACCGGCAGGAGCCGAAGGGCTCCAGCTTGTCGGTGGCGCATAGCTTGGGAATGCTTATGCCGGCTTCGGCGGCGGCGCGGATGACCGGCGTGCCTTCCGGGACGGTGACGGCGCGGCCGTCGATTTCCAGCGTGACGCGGCGTTCGCCAATCTTCGCCGGGGCGCCAAGGTCTGTTTCATGCGCCAGGATCATCGGCCGTTCCTCGCTTGGCTCGCGGCGGTTTCGGAGCCGGGGCGGAAATCTTCCGCGAAATGCGTTAAGGCGCTCATCACCGGGGCCGGCGTCATGCCGCCCATGGCGCACAGCGAGCCTTCGGTCATCACCGCGCACAAATCTTCCAGCAGCGCCAGATTATCGTCGACGTCGCGGCCGGCGCGGATCTGGTCGATCACTTCCACCCCGCGGGTCGAGCCGATGCGGCACGGCGTGCATTTGCCGCAAGATTCCGCCGCGCAAAATTCCATGGCGAAACGCGCTTGCGCCGCCATGTCCACCGTGTCGTTAAACAGCACGACGCCGCCATGGCCCAGCATGGCGCCGCGCTCGGCGAGGCTTTCGTAATCGCACGGCGCGTCGAACTGGTCCGCCGGCAGGAATGCGCCCAACGGCCCGCCCAACTGCGCGGCGCGCGCCGGCCGGCCGGAAGCGG
>CALGOL010000577.1 GCA_937960755.1 uncultured Azospirillum sp. | reverse complement strand
CGGAGGCCGCGTCACAGATGGCGGCGGCGGCCGCGTTACAAGCAGCGGCGGAGCCGGAGCCGCCGGAGGCGGCGCCCGCCGAGACGCAAGTCGGGTAGGTCGACGGCGTTAAGCCGCCGCTTTCTCCACCGCCGCCAACTGTTCGCATTCGTCATCGGTGAACAGGCGGGAACGGGTGATGAAGCGCACCCCTTCGGGGATTTCCAGCGAGAAACTGGCTCCGCGGCCTTTGGCGACGTCGATGATAAGCTGGGTGTGGCGCCAGTATTCGAACTGTTGTTCGCCCATGTAGAACGGCGAACCGCCGATTTCGCCCATCAAAACATCGGAACCGCCGATTTTGAATTCCCCCAACTGAAAGCACATCGGGGCGGAGCCGTCGCAACAGCCGCCCGACTGGTGGAACATCAAATCGCCGTGCCGCGCTTTTAACTTGTCGATCAAGGCCAGCGCCGCATCAGTGGCTATAACGCGCAATACCCGCTCTTCGCTCATGGTTACGCCTCCCTTGAAAGTAAAAATGGGGAGCCGACGCGCCGCCGGCCCCCCTTTAACATCTTTCACTTTTCCGCCGACTTTCCAGCCCGCGGAAAGCGCCGTTCAAGTATTATATCAGCCCCCCTAAAGATTTACCCTTTCCGTCATTCCCGCGAAGGCGGGAATCCACCTTTTCAGCAACGTTTCTCATGAGGTGGACCCCCGCCTTCGCGGGGGTGACGAAGGTTAATCTTTTGGCGGATTGGTATTAGAAGAAGCCCAGCGCCTTCGGGCTGTAGCTCACCAGCAGGTTCTTGGTCTGCTGATAGTGGTCCAGCATCATCTTGTGGGTTTCGCGGCCGATGCCCGACTGCTTGTAACCGCCGAACGCGGCGTGCGCCGGGTACAGGTGGTAGCAATTGGTCCACACGCGGCCGGCCTGGATGGCGCGGCCCATGCGGAAGGCGCGGCTGCCGTCGCGGCTCCACACGCCGGCGCCCAGGCCGAACATGGTGTCGTTGGCGATGGCCAGGGCTTCTTCTTCGGTCTCGAAGGTGGTGACGGAGACCACCGGGCCAAAGATTTCTTCCTGGAAGACGCGCATCTTGTTGTGGCCTTCAAGGATGGTCGGGGTGACGTAGTAGCCGTCCGCCAGTTCGCCTTCCAGCGCGGCGCGGCCGCCGCCGGTCAACACCTTGGCGCCTTCCTGGCGGCCGATGTCGATGTACGACAGGATCTTTTCCAACTGATCGTTGGACGCCTGGGCGCCGATCATGGTGGAGGCGTCGAGCGGGTGGCCCTGCTTGATGGCCTGCACGCGAGCGACCGCCCGTTCAATGAACTTGTCGTAGATCGACTTCTGCACCAGCACGCGGCTGGGGCAGGTGCAGACTTCGCCCTGGTTGAGGGCGAACAGCGCGAAGCCTTCCAGCGCCTTGTCGAAGAAATCGTCGTCTTCCGCCATCACGTCGGCGAAGAAGACGTTCGGCGACTTGCCGCCCAGCTCCAGCGTCACCGGGATGATGTTTTCCGCGGCGTACTGCATGATGAGACGGCCGGTGGAGGTTTCGCCGGTGAAGGCGACCTTGGCGATGCGCTTGTTGGTGGCGAGCGGCTTGCCCGCTTCGATGCCGAAGCCGTTGACGACGTTCAGCACGCCCGGCGGCAGCAGATCCCCGACGATTTCCATCAGCACCAGAATGCCCATCGGGGTCTGTTCGGCGGGCTTCAGCACGACGCAGTTGCCGGCGGCCAGCGCCGGGGCCAGCTTCCACGCCGCCATCAGGATCGGGAAGTTCCACGGAATGATCTGGCCGACGACGCCCAGCGGCTCATGGAAGTGATAGGCGTAGGTGTTTTCGTCGATTTCGCCGATCGAGCCTTCCTGAGCGCGGATGCAGGCGGCGAAGTAGCGGAAATGGTCGATGGCGAGCGGGATGTCGGCGGCGCGGGTTTCGCGGATCGGCTTGCCGTTGTCTAGCGTTTCCGCCAGCGCCAGCACTTCCAGCCGCTCTTCCATACGGTCGGCGATCTTGTTCAGGATGTTGGCGCGTTCGGCCGGGGCGGTGCGGGCCCACTTGTCCTTGGCGGCGTGGGCGGCGTCCAGCGCCTTTTCGATGTCTTCAGAGGTCGAACGGGCGACTTCGCACAACGGCTTGCCGGTGATCGGCGTCAGGTTGGTGAAATACTCGCCGCGAACAGGCTGGACCCATTGCCCGCCGATGAAGTTGTCGTACTTGGCGCGGATGGCGACAGTCTTGGCGATGGTGTCAAGGGCCTGGTGCAACATGGATTTCCTCCCGATGGTGGACCCGCTCCAGCGTTGGGGGGCGGGCTTGATGTGCGTTTGATGCCTACTCTGGTTGTCGCCGCTGCGCCTATTGCACTTAGGAACAGGGGGGGGAGAAGTGGAGAGCCCCCGGCGCCGTTCTCAAGGCGATGGCGTCCGACGGCGAACCGCCGACGCAGCTAATCATGGAGCGGACGGTAGCCCCGAAGCGCGTCGCGCGCCTATACGACTTTCCGGCTAGAAAAGCGTGTCATGTTGCAATGCAAGATCCGCTGCGCCGCCGCCGGTCGCCGCCGGCCGTGCGAAAGTCCAATATTTTTAATGCGCCGTCGCCGGTAATTGTTTCGGCGTCTTGTGTCGTACCTCTTGTCCCGGCGGCGGCGACGTTTGGGGAAACTACATTGTCGCCGCCGGTTTTTTTTTATTCTTCAAGGAGAGCCGCAATGATCCGCACCGCCGTCGCGTCGGCAGTCGTTTTCGCCCTGTCCGTCATCGCTGGTTCCGCCCAGGCTGAGGGCGACGCCGCGGCGGGCGAAAAATTATTCCGTCAATGCAAGGCGTGCCATGCCGTTGAAGCGGGCAAGAACCGCGTCGGCCCCAGCCTGTTCGGGATCTACGGCAAAAAAGCCGGCTCGGCGGAAGAGTTTAAGGGATATTCCGAAGGCCTGAAAACCATCGGCTTCGCCTGGGACGACGCCAAGTTGGACGCCTATCTGACCAACCCGAAAGCGGTGATCGCCGACAGCAAGATGGCGTTCGGCGGGATCGCGGAAGCCGCCGACCGCGCCCATGTCATCGCCTATCTCAAGACGCTGAAATAACTGTTCATTCAGTTGGTTACAAACCATCGTACGACTAAAGTCGTAAACGAATCAGGGCGGCGCTCAACAGCGCCGCCCTTATGGTTTTTATCCTGCTTACATGCCCTCGCCGTCGGACGACAGGCCCTTTAGCCGGGACGCCAACGCCGCTTCAAGGAATGGGTCTAGCGCGCCGTCAAGCACCGCTTGGCTTTGCGAGGTTTCCACCCCGGTGCGCAGGTCCTTGACCATTTGGTACGGGTGCAGGACGTACGAGCGAATCTGGTGACCCCAACCGATGTCGGTCTTTTGGGCTTCCAGCGCCGCCGCGGCGTCTTCGCGCTTTTTCAGCTCCATTTCGTAAATCTTCGCCCGCAGCATGTCCCACGCCTTGGCGCGGTTCTTGTGCTGTGAACGCTCCTGCTGACAGCTCACCACAATGCCGGTCGGATGGTGGGTGATGCGCACCGCCGAATCCGTCTTATTGATGTGCTGGCCGCCGGCGCCCGACGCGCGGAAGGTGTCGATGCGGCAATCCTTTTCGTCCACCGACACGTCGATCTTGTCGTCGATCACCGGCGTCACCGACACGGCGGAGAAGCTGGTGTGGCGCCGCGCCGCGCTGTCGAACGGGCTGATGCGCACCAGCCGGTGAACGCCGGCTTCGGTCTTCAGCCAGCCATAGGCGTTATGGCCTTTGACCTGCATGGTGGCGGACTTCAACCCGGCTTCTTCGCCCGCGGTTTCTTCCAGCCATTCGACTTTATAGCCATGCTGTTCGGCCCAGCGCGAATACATCCGCGCCAGCATCAACGCCCAGTCCTGGCTTTCGGTGCCGCCGGCGCCGCTGTTGACTTCGACGAAGCAGTCGTTGGCGTCGGCTTCGCCCGACAGCAGGCTTTCAAGCTGTAGTTTGGCGGCGCGGTCGCGCAGCGCGTAGAGCTGCTTTTCGGCGTCGGCGACGACGGTGGCGTCGCCTTCCTCCTCGCCCATCTCGATCAGGTCGAGGCTGTCGGAAAGGTCGCGTTCCAGCGCCTTGTAGCCGCCAACCGAGGTTTCAAGCTGGGTGCGCTCGCGCAGGATGGTTTGCGCCTTATCGGGGTTGTCCCAAAGCTTGGGATCCTCGGCCAGGGCGTTCAGTTCGTCGAGACGACGCAGCGCGTTGTCCCAGTCAAAGATGCCTCCTCAGCAGCGCCAGCGATTCGCGAATCGCTCCGGCGGCCGCTTCGATCTCGGCGCGCATGGGCGGGCCTCCTCGTCGGTCAAGAGTAAGGGGTCGTTCAGGGGCCGAGCTTGTACCCTATATCGCCGCCGGGATAAAGCCCCTGACGCCGGGTGGCGGCGTCAACCCAGCAGGGCGGTGTGCGCCAGCACCTCGTTGCCGCCGCGCCAGATCATATCAAGCGCCACATAGGTAATGATGGCGAGGCCGATCCAGCCGATCCAGCGATGCTTATGCAGCAGACCGGCGATGAAGTTGGCGGCGGCGCCCATCAGCATCACCGACAAAAGCAGGCCGATCACCAGAATGGTCGGGTGGTCCTTGGCGGCGCCGGCCACCGCCAGCACGTTGTCCAGCGACATGGAGACGTCGGCGACGATGATTTGCCAAATGGCGGCGCCCACCGTGACGCCGCCAGCCGCTGCGGCGACCGCCGCGTCGGTGGAGTCCGGCGCCGCCAGCGCCTCGTCGGGGGTTATTTCGTCTTCGCCGTGGGTGCGCAGTTCGCGATACATCTTCCAGCACACCCATAGCAGCAAAACGCCGCCGGCCAAGGTCAGGCCGATAATCGCCAGCAGTTGCGAGGTGATGAGGGCGAAGAAAATTCGCAACACGATGGCGGCGGCGATGCCCCAGAAAATCACCTTCTTGCGCTGGGCCAGCGGCACGGCGGCGGCCGCCATGCCGACGACGATGGCGTTGTCGCCGGCCAGCACAAGGTCGATGGCCACCACCTGCGCCAAAGCGGAAAGTTGCGCCAAAAAATCCACGTTTTCCATCATTCCCGCCGCGGCCGGTGTTGCATTGCGACGCATGCATAAGCCCGCGGGGCGCCGCGCGGCAAGCGGCTTTGCGCAAGGCCGGCATGCCGCGGCAAGGATCGCGTTGACCGCGTTTGATAAGATAAAACGACGTCCAACCAACAATTGGGGAAGGAGACGCCTGACATGTCTGGGGCGACGACGCAGGGGTTTATGGAGGTTGACGGGGCGCGGCTGGAATGGCGGCGCATTCCGGCGACCAAGTCAGGCTCGCCCGAACTGGTCTTCCTGCATGAAGGATTGGGCTGCATCGCCATTTGGAAGGATTTTCCCGACCGGGTGGCGGCGGCGACCGGCTGCGGGGCGCTGATCTACACCCGCAGAGGCTATGGCGGCTCGTCGCCCATCGTCCCGCCGCGCCCGCTGCGCTATATGCATGACGAAGCGCTTGAGACCCTGCCCAAGGTGCTGACGCATTTCGATCTGAAGAATGTCGTGCTGGTCGGTCACAGCGACGGCGGCTCCATCTCGATCATTCACGCCGGGTCCGGCGCCGCCGACCGGATCATCGGCTTTGTCGCGCTGGCGCCGCACGTCTTTAACGAGGATTTGTGCGTCGACGGCATCCGCCGCACGACGGAGGTTTTCCGCACGACGGATTTGCGCGCAAGGCTCGCCCGGTTGCACGGCGACAATGTCGACGGGGCATTTTGGGGCTGGAGCGACACTTGGCTGTCGCCCGCGTTCTATCACTGGAACATTCAAGAGTATCTGCCGGGGATTCGCGTTCCGGCGCTGGTCATTCAAGGCCGCGACGACGAGTACGGTTCGGCCCGGCAGTATGAGACCATCGCCGCGGAAAGCGGCGGCCCGGTGGAGTTGCTGATTCTGGATAACTGCGGTCATTCCCCGCACCGCGATCGCCCCGACGAGGTCGCCGGGGCGATTGCGCGCTTCATCGCGTCGCTCGCTTAAATCAGCTCTTCGGCGTCAGGGCGGCGGCGAAGGCTTTGGCGTTCTGCCGCATCATGCCGACATAGGTGGAAGCGTCGCCGCTCGCCGCCAGCGCGTCGGAGTAAACCGCCGGACCGAGCGCCGCGCCGGTTTCTTCGGCGATGCGTTGGACGAGGCGGGGGTCGGAGATGTTCTCGACGAACACCGCCTTAACCTTTTCCTTTTTGATCTGACGGATCAGCTTGGCGACGTCGCCGGCCGAGGCTTCCGATTCGGTGGAAACGCCGGTGGCGGACAGGAAGGTGACGCCATACGCCTTGCCGAAATAGGCGAACGCATCGTGAGTGGTGACCACTTTGCGCTCTTTTTGCGGAATTGGGGCGAGGGCCGCCTTGATTTCCGCGTCCAGCGCCGCAAGGTCGGCGCGATAGGCGGCGTGGCGCGCCTTGAAGGCGTCCGCCTTGTCGGGGGCCGCGGCGGTCAAGCCGGCCAGGATATTCTCGGCGTAGATTTGCGCATTGGCGACTGACTGCCAGGCGTGCGGATCGGCGGCGCCGTGATCGTGGCCTTCTTTATGATTATGCTCATGGCTGTCGGCCCCCTTCAGCGGCTTGACGCCCTTGGTCGCCACCGTCACCGGGCCTTTGTAGCCCGATGATTTGACCAGCCGGTCAAGCCAACCTTCGAAGCCCAAGCCGTTGACCACCACCAGTTGCGCCCCGGCCACCGCCTTGGCGTCGGCCGGCGTCGGCTGGTAGACATGGGCGTCGCCGTCCGGCCCGACCAGCGCCGTCACCGCGACGTCATCGCCGCCGATGCGCTTGGTCATGTCGGCGAGGATGCTGAAGCTGGCCGTCACTTTGACCGGATCGGCGAAAGCCGGGACGCAAACCAGCATTGCGGCGCCCATTGCCAGGGCCGCCGACGTAAAACGCAGATTCATAACGAATAACTCCCGTTTTTGGGGTTAGGCTTCCAGATGCCGGCCGGGCAGCCAGCGCGCTCGCAAGCTGCCCACCGGCCCCAGCGCCATCGACGCCAGATACGCCGCCCCCGCCGTCAAAATGATCGACGGCCCGGACGGCAGATTGAAATGAAACGACATCAGTAAACCGCTCCAGCCGGCGACAAACGCGATCAAGGCGGCGACGCCCGCCATCGTCCACACCTGTTCGGCCCAAAACTTGGCGGCGGCGGCCGGCAGCATCATTAGGCCCACCGCCATCAAGGTGCCGAGCGACTGGAAGCCGCCCACCAGATTAACCACCACCAGCACCAGAAAAATCAGGTGAACAATCGCCCCGCCGCCACCGACCGCGCGCAAGAAGCCAGGGTCGAAGCACTCGACGATCAACGGTCGGTAGAGAACCGCCAGAGTCAGCAGCGACGCCGACGAGATGGAGGCCACCAGCAGCAGGCCGGCGTCGTCCACCGCTAAGATGGTGCCGAACAGCACATGCATCAGGTCGACATTGCCGCCGCGCAGCGACACCAGCAGCACGCCGCTGGCCAAGGCCATCAGGTAAAAGGCGGCGAAGCTGGAATCCTCCTGCTGGTTGGTGGCGCGCGACGTCGCCCCAGCCAGCAGCGCCACCAGCACCCCAGCGATAAAGCCCCCCAGACTCATCGCCCAAAGCGACAGGCCGGAGATTAGAAAGCCCAAAGCGGCGCCCGGCAGCACGGCGTGCGACATGGCGTCGCCCATCAGGCTCATGCGGCGCAGCACCAGCAAAACGCCGACCGGGCCGCAGCCCAGCGCCAAGGCGAAGCAGGCGGCCAGCGCCCGGCGCATGAAGGCGAATTCGATGAACGGCTCGGCCAGCAACTCATAAAGCGTCATGCCGCGGCGTCCTGCCGGCACACGGCGGCGTCTTCGTCCCAGGCTTCCGCCATGGCGCGGGCCCGGCGCAAGTTATCGTCGGTCAGCGTCTGTTCGGTCGGACCCCAGGCGATGGGCGCGCGGGCGATCAGCAAGGTTTCCGGGAAGTGCGTCCGCACCTGTTCAAAGTCGTGCAGCACGGCGACCACCGTGCGGTTTTCGCCATGCCAGCGCCGCACCACCTGCAACAAATCGGCGGTGGTGCGGGCGTCGATGGCGGTGAAAGGCTCGTCGAGCAAAATCAGCTTGGCGTCTTGCAGCAGCATGCGGGCGAACAACGCGCGCTGGAACTGTCCGGCTGACAAGGCGGAAATCGGCCGGCGCTCAAACCCCGCCAGTCCAACGGCCTCTAACGCGGCCAAAGCCTCGTCGCGCATGAAGCGGTCGACGGCGCGGAAAAAACCGACGCGCCGCCAATGGCCGGTCAGCACCGTATCCAGAACGTCGATAGGAAAGCTGCGGTCGACCTCCGCCTGTTGCGGCAGATAGGCGATGTCGCGGCGGTTCAGGCCGTTCAGCGTCACTTTGCCGTGAAACGGCTTCAGCGCGCCGACCACGCCTTTCAGCAAAGTGCTTTTGCCGGCGCCGTTGGGGCCGACCACGGCCGTCAAAGAGCCTTCACGCAAGCCGCCGTTCAAGTGATGCACCGCCGGATGGCGGCGATAACCCAGGGTGAGGTCGGTGAAGGAGACGACATTGCTCATGGCGCGTTCAGCATTCTGCTTGTTGGGCGTTTGTCGATGTTCAGGAAAGCCAGTCGAGCGCCCAAGCGACCGCCAACCACAGCGCGACGATCAAGGTCGTCGCGACGCCCAGGCGCGCAACGACCGACAGCCCCAGCACGGAAAAATGCGGGGGCTGGCGATGTGGCGAATGTTCGCCTATCCGCGCGGAAGCGGTTGGCGGCAAGCCTGACGTCATGGGGCGGCGCTCTGGTCTCAACCCGGAAATGCGCGGCGCGTTTGTTTTTCGCCGCTTTATGTTACAACATAACACCTGCCCGGGGCCGAGGTAAAGAGGGGATTAAACCCCAATAAGTTCACGGCAATAGCTCGCCAGCCGCTCGACCGCGCGGGCGCGGTCGATGGCGCCGTCGTAGCG
>CALGOL010000576.1 GCA_937960755.1 uncultured Azospirillum sp. | reverse complement strand
AGGCCGGTCGCTCCGGTCTCCCAAGCGCTGTCCGGCAACGACATCGCGCTGATGCTGCGCGGCGGGGGCGGCGACCAGTTAGGCGCGCGCGCGCGAACCCGCCATATGCCGCTACGGGAAATCTCGGCCGACGCCATCGCGCGGGCGGTGCTGAACAATAATCTTGACGTGCTGGCGGCCCAAGAAACGCAGACCGCGGCGCGGGCGCGGGTGGATCAGCGAGCGGCGGTGTTCGACCCGACGATTTTCGCCACGTCGTCCTACACCCACGCCGACACCCGCGGGCGGTTTGAAATGATCGGCCGGCTGCGCAACACCGATCCCTATTCCGAAGCGCAAAAGAACGCTGACGCCGAAGGCGACGTTCTCGACGACAACACGAATTCCGGCATTTGTTCGGTGAACATCGACGGCGAAGGCACGGTTTATCTGGAAAGCAACGTCACCGAATTTGAAAACGGCGAAACCACGTCGTCGAGCTGCTTCGCCAACCCGGTTTATAGTGAGGAGCTGGAGTTCGCCAGCGGCAACGGCCGGGCGCGCCAAACCCTGGTCAACACGCTGGGCGCCGGCATGGTCTTTCCGTTCGGCGGTCAGGCGACGCTCAGCGTGTCGTCGACGTGGCGCAAGAAATTCTCCTTCCAGGCGCCGGCGCTGACGGTGCAGCTTGGGCCGCACGATCCGTTCGGCTGGGGCGAGGAGGGGCGATTCTGGACCACCTCGGCTAACCTCAGCGTCACCATGCCGCTCCCCTACACCAAGGGCTTCGGGCGGGAAAACGACGCCAACTCCGTCAATCTGCGCTTCGCCAAGGCGGCGCAGGAACGCACCTCGTGGAACGCCAAGGCGACGCGCAACGGCGCGCTCAATCAGGCGATGTCCACCTACTGGGACATGGTGCAGGCCGCCGAAACCGCCCGGCTGATCGGGCGGTCGCGCAGCGCCGTCGCCGCCCGGCTGGCGGCGCAAAAGCGGCTCTACGACAGCGGGCTCAACACCCAATACGACGTGCTGCAAATCGAAGTGGAGCTGGCCAACCTGACCGGCCGCGAAGAATTGGCGTGGGACCAGTTCCTCACCGCCGGGCGCAAGCTGCAAACCTTGATGAACGCGCCGCGGGGCGAAGTGCTGATACCGGCGCCGCTCGATGATTTTTTGGACGCGCCGCTGGATTTGCGCCTGCGCGCCGACGTCTATGAACGCGCGGTCGCCACGCATCCCGACGTCCGGCTCAGCGATCTGGATTACGAAGTCAGCCGCGCCAACCTGCGTTTTCGCCACAATCAGGCGCAGCCCGACCTCACCTTCACCGCCACGGCGTCGCTGTCGCAAAATGATTCGGCGTTCGGCTACACCGACCCGTTCAAATCGTTCGCCGCGCTGATGCGGCCCGACGGCGCCAATTTGTTCTTCGGCCTGCGCTACAAAATCCCGCTGGGCAACGTTCCGGCGGAAGCCGCCTTGTCCCGCGCCCGCGTCGAGGAGCGCCAAGCCTTCGACCGGCGGGAAAAAGCCCGCCAGACGGTGGCTTCCGCGGTGGACGACGCCATATCCTCGCTGATGGCGGCGCAAAGCCAATTGACCCGCGCCGACGCCGACCGCGCGTTGTCCCGCCAAGCCTATCAGCGCGCCGTCGACATGCGCGACCAATGGCTGGTGTCGGAGTTTGAGGTTCTTAACCGATTCAATGACACGCTGAATGCCGACGCGGCGTGGGCGCAGGCGCGGGTTTCCGTGCGGCGCGCCCAAACCCGGCTGCTGTCCGCCCAAGGTTTGCTGGAGCAGGAGATGGCGCGATGAACCGATGGCTTGGGGCGGTGATCGCCTTATCGGTTTTGGGATCGGCGCCGGCCGACGCCGCCGAACCGGCGGGCTTGGAGCAAATCCCCCCCGGCAAGGTGCTGGCGCAAATCCCCGCCGGTCTGTTCGATATTGATCCCGCCGCCCTAAAGCAAGAGCGGCTGGACAACGCCGTCATGGCGAAAGCCGGCGCCCAGATGGCGGCGGAAGGCTCCGGCGCTTTGTTCGCCCCGCCGCGCGCGGTGGAGGCGGCGCTGCGGGAAGTGCTGCTGGCCGCTCTCAAGCGCAATCTGACCATCCGGCGCAGCGGTCTGACGCGGGAAATCGCCGAGCGCGCGCTGTCGGAAGCGCAAGCGGTGTTTGATCCGGTGTTCATCGCCGTGCTGTCGACCACTGAAACCGCCAGCTTCAGCCGCACCGACCGCGCCTTGCGCTGGAAGCCGGAAACCGAATTCGTGCCGATCAACCAGTTTGACAAGCGCGGCGGCTTTTACTGTCAACCCGACGCGGCGGCGCTGACCGTGGTGTTGGATCCGGCCGACGCCGCCATCAGCCCGGAAGGCGGCTGCTACATCATCCCGTTTGAAACTTCCCGGTCGCCGGTGCAAACGGTGCAGTATGACCGGCGGCGCAAAGCCGGCGATTACCCGTCGACGATTCAGTCGTCCGACCCCGATAAATTCCAGCCGCGCCGCCAGCGCGCCACCTTCGGCCAAGCGACGCTGGCGCAAAGGCTGCCGTGGGGCGTGCAGACCCAAGCGCAAGTCAAACTCACCCACAAAGAAACCTATTTCAAGCTGAACGAGGTGAGCGCGCTGCCGTCGTCGTGGGGCGAATACGGCCGGCCGTGGACCACTTCCATCACCACCACCACGGCGATTCCGCTGCCGGGCTCGAAAAACTTCGGCCCCTACGCCGACGCCGATTTCGGCGTCGCCACCCGCCGCGTCGCCATCGACGCCGCCGACTATGACGCCCGCGCCATCATCAACAGCACCTTGCAGCAGGTGGAAAACACCTATTGGGCGCTGGTGGGGGCGATCCTTAATCTCAACGCCGCGGTGGAGGCGGTCGATCAAGTGCGCGGCATGGCCGATGCGGTGCGG
>CALGOL010000575.1 GCA_937960755.1 uncultured Azospirillum sp. | reverse complement strand
CAGCGGCGCGGTTGTTCCGTTCAATAAGGGAAGCGGCGCATGAGCGGCGGCCTGGCGTCCGCCCCGCCGCGGCTGGCGACCGGCGTCGTCGGACCGGTGATCTTCGGCCTTGTGGTGCTGGTGGTGTTTTTCGCCGTTATGGGCGGCTGGGCCGCCAAAGCGCCGCTTTCAGGGGCGGTGATCGCGTCGGGGGCGGTTAAGGTCTCCTCCGACCGTCAGCCGGTCAAAAATCAGACCTCCGCCATCGTCACCGAAGTGCTGGTCAGCGAAGGCCAGGACGTCGCCGCCGACCAATTGTTGCTGCGATTGGACGACATGCAAAACCGTTCTCAGGTCGAGCAACTGCGCAGCGAGCTGGACGCCCTGACCGCGGAAGAGGCGCGGCTGAAGTCGGAGCGGGCCGGGGCCGCGACCATCGAGTTTCCCGCCGAGCTGCGCGCCCGCGAGGGCGAAGCGGCGACCGCTCGCGTCATGGCGCAGCAAGAACGGCTGTTCGCCAGCCGCCGCGCCGCCCTCGACGGCCAATTAGCGCTGACCCAACAAGCCGTGCGGCAACTGGAAGACCAGATCGTCGGCAAGCGGGCGGAAATCGACAGCCAGGACCGCCAGTTGGAGCTGATCCGGCAGGAGACCGACGACACCCGCTATTTGTTCAACAAAGGCTACGCGCCGAAATCAAAACTGCTGGCGCTGGAACGCGCCGCGGCGGCGCTGGAGGGAACCAAAGCGTCGCTGACCGCCGGCATCGCAGAAGCGGAAAAGGGCATCGAAGAAGCGCAACTGCGCATGCGCCAATTGCAAAAGGACTGGCTGGCGGAAGTGGACGCCGATTACGGCAAAGTGCGCAAGCAGATCGGCGACGTCGAACCGCGCTTGCGCGCCGCCAGCCACCAGTTAGGCTTAACAGAAATCCGCGCGCCGATGGCCGGGCGCATCCTATCCTTGTCGGTGCGGGCGCCCGGCCGGGTGATCCAGCCCGCCGACGTGCTGATGGAAATCGTGCCGACGACGCAGGAAATGGTGGTGGAGGCGTCGATCAAGCCGGAGGAGGTGGATGACGTCGCCCCCGGCATGGCGGCGGAAGTGAAACTGACCGCGTTCAATCAACGGCTGATGCCGCGACTGCGCGCCACGGTGGATCAGGTTTCCGCCGACCGACTGACCGATCAGCGCACCGGAACCGCCTATTATCAAGTGCTGCTGACCATCGACCCGGAAGACGTCCGGGCGGCGTCGGCGGCGCTGGGGCGCCATGTCGCGCTGTTGCCCGGCATGCCGGCGACGGCGACCATCGCGACGCGCGAGCGCACGGTGTTGGACTATCTGCTGGCGCCGCTTTACGATGGCCTCGACCGCGCGATGCGGGAGCAATGAGCGGAGAAAAAATCTAAACCTGACATTCACTCGGCTGATTTAGCCGCCTGATGAATGGTCGATCCCGGTCGCGTGGTTCATAACAGAAACCAACTGCCGCGCTAAAAGGCCCTCAATCAATTTTTCCATGGCTTGCACATCGACTTCTCGCCGCTCTCGCCATGCGGAATCAGCTGCTTCTAATGCCTCATAATACGGCTTCTTATTTGCGGCAATTTGTTCTGGAATAGTATTAACGCCGGGCAAAAGATAGCCAAGCCTAACCATTAGAACCAGATATGAAACTGCGCGCGACGTCCTGCCATTGCCATCAGTGAACGGATGTATCCAATTCAGCCGCCACAAAACGTAAGAAGCTAAGTGAATTGCAGTTTTGTCCCAATTGTCATTAATGTAGTCGCAGAGGTCTTCCACCTCCAAAGGCACCCGAAAAGCCTCCACCGGTTCATGAAGGCTTCCCCCGATCCTGACCGCGCCCGGACGAAAATTTCCTGCGTAACAATCCAAACCATTCAACGCCGTTCGTTGCAGTCCGAGGATTATCGATGGCCGTAACCGAAAGCGCCGGTCTGGATTTTCAATCCATGTCAGTGCCGCCTTTAGTGTTTCATCAAATTGACGAACACCATTCTCCGCTTCCCTGATCGCTTTAATTTCCGGATCCTCAATCAGTTCCGGCGTTAAGGCGATAGACTTACGTTGCTTTAAGTCGTCCTCATCGTTCATGCGATAAAGCCTCGGCGGCGGTGGCGACCATTTCACGTGTAACCCGCTCGTTTTCGATATGGGTATTGCCGTACGCAAAACTTCTCCGCTGCTCCTCCCACTGAGCCGGCGTCATTTCGACGCTACGCGCACGGTCAATCAACTGAGAAAGCTCTTTCGTCACGTCATCCTCCCCGGCGTCCCTTCGCCGTTAAACCCGAGGAGTAACTCATTTTGTCCAGATTCACAATATGCCGTTTAGCCGAAATTCGGGAAAATGCCGCATATAGTATATAAATGTCCATACAATACGCTATACTTTGAAAATCAAAGGATTCTAGCGCGTACATTCCCCGAATCGTCGCCGCTTGCCTTCTCCCCGCCTGCGCTCCACACTTTCTCGCATTCGCAAAAGTGCGCCGCAGGGGAGACGCCCGCCGATGACCGCCGCCACGCCGTCCGCCGTTCAACAAGCCGCCCCTCCTCCGCCCTCGGCCACCTCGCCGTCTCCGGGGCGTCCGCCCCGCACCGTGATTCTCATCAA
>CALGOL010000574.1 GCA_937960755.1 uncultured Azospirillum sp. | reverse complement strand
GGGCGCCAGCCGCGCCCGCGCCGCCTCGCTCACCGCGACCGCGGCGCCGCTCATCGGGTATAGACCGTCGCTTTGCGATCATCAGGGACGAACGCCCCCGGCGGAATGAAGCCCGGCGCGACATAGGCGTAATAGAGCGCGTCCAACTGCGCCCACAGCAATTCCGCCTTGTGGGTCAGCGCGGCGACGACTTGGCGCTGCTGTTCCGGCGTCACCGCATTGTCCAGCACGTATTTCAGGCCGAAATCCACGTCGCGCGGCGCTTCGGTCAGCCGGCGGCGGAAGTAGGACAAGGTGGCGTCGTTGGCGAAGGCGTAATACTTCTCAAAACCGGCGATGCGCTCGCGGTGGATGGCCGGGGCGAACAGTTCAGTCAGCGAGGAGGCGACACCTTCCAGCGTCGACTTCTCCCGCACGAAGTTAACGTAAGAATCAACGGCGTAGCGGGTGGCGGGCAGAATGCCGCGCAGCGACTTGACGTAATCGCGGTCCAGCCCCAGCCCATCGGTCAGCCGCAGCCAGCGTTCAATCCCGCCGACCTTGGTTTCGTCCACCTCGCCATCCGGACCCAAGCCGTCATGATCGAGCACCCGTTGCAGCCAGTTGCGGCGCAATTCATAGTCGGTCATGCGCGACATCACGGTGAGATCTTTCACCGGAATCTGCACCTGATAATAAAAGCGATTGAGCGCCCACGCCTGCACCTGCCCGCGGTTCAATTCGCCGCCGTGCAGCATTTTGTGAAACGGGTGCAAGTCGTGGTACTGGCGTTCGCCGATGGCGCGCAGTTCGGCTTCCAACTCGTCGCGGCTCAACAACCGGGTCATAGCGTTTCCTCCATGCCGTCATAGGCGATATCCCAACCCGCAGCGTTGGCTTGGCGTCGTTGCGCCGTATCCTCCAAGAGGACCGGGTTGGTGTTGTTGATATGAATAAAGATGCGCCGCTTGACGCCCAAGTTGGCGAAGGCGGCGATAGAGCCTTGAGGCCCGTCCATGCACATATGGCCCATGCGTTGGGCGGTTTTGGTTCCGGCCCCGGCCCGCGCCATTTCGTCGTCGGTCCAGGTGGTGCCGTCGAAAAACACCATGTCGGCGCCGGTCAGCCGGTCGGCCAGCCAGCCGGGCATCGAGGCGCAGCCCGGAATGTAGAACAGCGCCTTGTCCGAGCCGGGCTCGGAAATGCGCAAGGCGACGGTGTCTTCAGCGACCGAACCGAAATTCGCCGCCGTTTCATCCTCCAGATACAGCGCCACCTTGCCCGGCACGGCGAAGGCTTCGATCTCCAACCCCAAGGGCGCGCCGGAATGGTCGGCGGGGCGGAACGGCTCGCCCAACGACACCACGCGCCGCTCCACCAAATCGCGGTTCAGCACGTTGAAGACCGAATTGGCCGCCAGCACGTCATGCACCCGGCGGGTGGCGTAGACCGCGAAGGGGTGGGCTTCGCGCAGCGTCAGCAATCCGGTCACATGGTCGATGTCGGCGTTGGTCGGCATCACCGCGGCGATCGGGCTGTGACGAATCCCATGCCGGGGATGAAGGACCGGCGTCGCTTCGATCTGCAAGCGCAAATCGGGCGAAGCGTTGAGCAGCATCCAGCGCTCGCCGTCCGCCGACACGGCGATGGACGATTGGGTGCGCGGCTTGGCGGCTGGATCGCCGGAACGCGCCCGGCGGCAGCCGGGGCCGTTGCTGTTCCATTGCGGGAAGCCGCCGCCGGCCGCCGAGCCCAGAACAACAATGCGCATGTCCGCCGCTCCTATAGTTCGTTAGCTAAACGATTGCTCTGGATGCGAAAAAGGCGGTCGGCTGGGGAACGCCCCCCGGCGCGACCGCCTTTCGCATCGCTTATGGCGCGTCGATCAGAGAGCGGCGCAGAAATAAGCGTTGATTTCGGTGCCGACGGCGATTTCGACGACCTGGGGCTTGCGCCACGTCTTCATGTTCAACTCCCTTGATTGGCTGTTTTTCGCACCCGGATGGATGTTCCGTCCAATAACGTTAACCGCATCGGCGGCGCTTCGCCCATCGTACTTTGGATCAAGGAAAAACTAGAAAGCCTAAAAAAAGACGACGTCCCTTTCCGTCGCCACGGCGTCGAGCGGCCGATCATAGGGCCCGGTCGGAATCATCGCCATTTCTTGCGCCGCATAGGCCAGCCCCAGCGCCTGCACCGGCTTGGCGGCGCGCAATGCGCCGATGGTGCGGTCGTAATAGCCGCCGCCGTAGCCCAGCCGGCCGCCAGCACGGTCAAACGCCAGCAACGGCGTCAACACCACGTCCGGCGCAACCTCGCCGGCGCCGCCTTCGGGAATCAGCGCGCCGAAGCGGCCGTGAATCAGCTTCGCCCCCCCTTCCCAAAGCCGAAAAGTCAACGGCGAACGCTTTTCCCCGGTCACCGGCAAGGCGATCAAGCAGCCGTTTCGGCGCAAAGCCGCCAGCAGCGGGCGCGGGTCCAACTCGTCGCCCAGCGGCCAATAGCCGGAAATCACCGTTCCTGGCGCAAAAGAGAATGCCGCGGCGAAGGTCTCCGCCAGCCGTAAGGCGGCGTCGGCGCGTGCGGGCGGGGGAAGCGCGGCGCGGATGGCGCGGGCGAGGGTCCGCAAGGCGTCTTTTTCCGCCGCGATGTTGACGGCGTCGTTCAAGCAACCGCCGGATACTGTTGAACTGCGGGAATAAGGGGGCGAAGGCTGCCGCGCAAACCGTTGACCATTAGCCTATCCTCCATGGCCTGCCAGTGCAGGTGGGCGCCATATGCCGCGGCCAGGGCCGCGGTAGGGACAGCTCCCAAGGAGTAAGGGTTATCGGCCCTGGGGATAAAGCGATCTGACGTGAAGCGCAGCGAACCTTCGCCTTAAGGCTAAGTTAGCGACTAAGTGGCGCGGCGGCAAGGCCGCGTTTGCGCCAAAAGCCGCAGCCGACGCGGTCGCAATTTCGCTGAGGGCGTGTTACTACTGATCCGTTAGAGGTCATAAGGAATTATTATTAAATTTCGGTGACCAAGTAAGAAAACAACGGTAAACCGGCTTCGCGCGCCGCAGCCGACCAAAGACGCAATGGGAAGAACGTCATGCGGGTCAATCAACCGGTCACGGATCGCGAGATTATTTTATCGGACGACCAGATCATCGTCTCCAAAACCGACGTCAAGGGTCGGATCACTTTCGTCAATCAGGCGTTCATCGACATCAGCGGCTTCACCGAAGCGGAATTGGTTGGCGCGCCGCACAATATTGTGCGTCATCCTGACATGCCGCCCGCCGCTTTCGCCGATTTGTGGAAAACCATCCAAGCCGGACTGCCGTGGGAAGGGCTGGTGAAAAATCGCACCAAGAGCGGCGACTATTATTGGGTGCGCGCCAATGCGACGCCAATCGTTGAAAACGGTCAGGTGGTCGGTTTTATTTCCATTAGATTGAAGCCGGCGCGCGATCAGGTGGCGGCGGCTGAAACGCTCTATCGCGCGGTGCGCGAAGGCCGCGCCAATCACATGAAAATTGAGGAAGGCGAAGCCATACCGCGCGGTTGGCGGCGCCGATTCAACGTGTTCGCGTCATCCATCGGCGGCAAGCTGTCTTGCGTTTTCGCCGCGCTTTTTCTGGTGTTGGCGGCGGTGGCGTGGGCCGGGCTGTCGGGCTTGAAAGATTCTAACGCCCAATTGCGCGCGGTTTATGAGGAAAATACTGTTCCGGCGACCCAGTTGGCCGAGATCGTCGACCGCATGCGCGACAACCTGCAATTAGCCACGCTGCTGGTCATCGATCTGCGCGACGGATCTGAACCGGCGGTGATCGAGGGGCGGCTCAAGCGGGCGCGGGAAAACCTTGGGGTGATTGAGCGGACATGGGCCGCCTTCAACGCCGTGGCGATGACGGAGGGCGAGCGCCGCATCGCCGCTAAGCTGAACGAGTTGCTGACGGCGTTCAGCCGTGACGGCGTGGCCCCGGCGCTGGCGCTGGCGGAGGAGGGCAACCCGCTGCGGTTGGAGAGCCTGTTCGGCAAGACCTTGTTGCCGGGATTTGAGCAAGCGCAAGCCGCGGCGCACGAACTGACCCAGGCGCAAATCACCGGGGCGGCGGCGCGCTATCAAGCGGCGCAGCGGGCGTACGATCAACAGGTCTGGTTGGTGGTGGCGGCGCTGGCCGGCAGCGCCGCGGCCTTGGCCGGGCTGGGCGTATGGCTGCTGGGCTCGGTCCGCCGGCCGCTGGCCGAGTTGACCGCGCATTTCGACAGCATCTCCAGCGGCGACGTGGCCCACGAAATCCCGTCGAACCGCATTGCGGAGTTCCGGCAGGTCACTGCGTTCTTGCGGGCGATGCGCGCCAAGCTGGCCTACGCCAATCAAGAACGGGTGGAGCACGAACGCCGCGCCCACAAGGACCGCGCCAAGGCGCTGGCCGACATGGCGACCAAGATCGAAGAGGAGGCGGCGCGGGCCGTCGCCACCGTGGCGGCGCAGACCGACGCCATGACCCGCGACGCCGAAGCCATGGCGCAGGTGGCCGAATCGGTTTCCGTCAGTTCGCAAGGCGTCGCGGCGGCGGCGGAGGAAGCCTTGTGCAACGCCCAGTCGGTGGCGTCGGCGACGGAAGAGCTGTCGTCCTCGATCAACGAAATCGCCAGGCAGGTGGCGGAGGCCGGGGCCGTCACCAAGGCGGCGGTGGAGGACAGCCGCCGCACCGAAAGCGCCATTCAGACCTTGTCGCACGAAGTGGCGAAGATCGGCGACATTGCGGTGCTGATCGGCGACATCGCCGGCCAAACCAATTTGCTGGCGCTCAACGCCACGATTGAGGCGGCGCGGGCGGGGGAGGCCGGCAAGGGCTTCGCCGTGGTGGCGGGGGAGGTCAAGAACCTCGCCAACCAGACGGCGCGCTCGACGGAGGAGATCGCCCGGCAAATTTCGCAGATTCAGGCGGCGACCCGCGAGGCGGTGGATTCGGTGGGACGCATCGGCCAGACCGTGTCGGGCGTCGACCGGGTGTCGGCCGCCATCGCCGCGGCGATGGAGGAACAGGCCGTCACCACGCAGGAAATCAACCGCAACGTCGTCGAGACCGCCGCGGCGGCGCAGGAAGTGTCGCGCCTGATCGGCGACGTGTCGCGCGATGTGGCGGGGACGCGGGAGCGCGCCGAAGACGTGTGCAATAACTTGGTCAAGGTTTCCGGCGGGGTCGGCGAGTTGCGCCAAGCGCTGGTGCGGGTGGTGCGCACCTCCACCAAGGAAGCCGACCGGCGGATGAAGAGCCGCTTCCCGGTGGATGTCGCCTGCGAAGTGACCGTCAACGGCGCCGCGCATCACGGCCGGGTGATGGACGTGTCGGAAGGCGGCGCCACCTTGTCGGGCTGCGACGCCGGTCCGGTCGGGACGCGGGGGCGGATACGCGTCGCTCATAACGACATCGAATGCGCCTATGAAGTGCGCTCGGTGGAAGGCGGGATCCACCACGTCGCGTTTATCGACGCTTCGCCGGGACTGGAGGCGTGGGTGGCCCAGCTCGGGGCGCAAGGGCGCGCCGCTGTGGCGTGATTTTGAACGGCGTGATCCTGGCGTTCTCGCCGTTCATTCGCTCGCCAGCTGACAGACGGGCGCGCCGTCGGGCGGGGCCGGCGGCAGCGCCACCCGCACCGTGGTGCCGAC
>CALGOL010000573.1 GCA_937960755.1 uncultured Azospirillum sp. | reverse complement strand
TGGGAATTTGCGGCCGACGCCTTCGCCGCGGCGCGCGGCCATGGCCCGGCGCTGGCGCAAGCCTTGGCGGCGCTTGAACAACTCAACGGCCGCCCCGCCGTAAGGCCGGCTTCTCGATTAGACCGCCACCCCCCGACGACGGCGCGCATCGAACGGCTAAAGCTTTAAACCAGCCCCTCGCCGCGGCGCAGCGCCACCACTTTGCCGCTCAGCCATTGCGCCGCCAACTGGTCAGGCGGCAGCGGGCGGGCGTAGAAATAGCCTTGCAACTCGTGGGCGCCGCAGCGGATCAGGTAATCGGCCTGCTCGCGGGTCTCGACGCCTTCCGCCACCACCGCCATGTCAAGATCATGGGCGATTTGCAAGGCGGCGGTGACGACGGCGCGGGCGGCCGGCGCGTCGGGCAGTTCGCGGGTGAACGACTGGTCGATTTTGACCGCGGTGAAGGGCAGCTTGGCGATGTACGACAAGGCGCTGTAGCCGGTGCCGAAATCATCCACCGCGACGCCGACGCCAAGCTCCCGCAGCTTCAGCACTTTCTGGCGGGCGTCGTCAATCTGGCCCAAGGCGGCGCTTTCGGTCAGCTCCAGCTCGACCATGTCGGGGGAAACGCCGGCCTCGCGCAGCGCGTTGGCGACGTCGGCTTCAAAATGCGGCTGCATCAACTGCCGGGCGGAGACGTTGACCGCGACCTTCGGCGCGTGGGCGCCATAAACCGCCCGCCAGTCGTGCGCCTGCCGGCAGGCGGCGCGCAACGCCCACAACCCCAGTTGGATAATCAAGCCGGTCTCTTCCGCCATCGGAATGAAGACGCCGGGGGGAACGGTGCGCTGCGGGGTGATCCAGCGCGCCAGCGCTTCGACGCTGAGCATGCGGCCGTCGGGCGAAACGCGGGGCTGGTAATGTAACGACAACTCGTCCCGCGCCACCGCTTCGGCCAGTTCCTTTTCCATCTGAATGCGGGTCTTGACCGTCTCGCCGTGGCGGGTCTGGTAGAGCCGAACGCAGCCGCCGCCGGCCTGTTTGGCCGCCTGCACGGCGTAACCCAGCGCCATCAACGCTTCTTCCGGGGTGTCGCCGTCCAGCGGCAGCATCGCCACCCCCACCGACGCGGTGAGCGAAATCGGCGGCAACTCGTCGGGCAACGGGTCTTCGGTCGCCATGTTGAGCTTTTCCGCCAGCCGGATGGCGGCCGCGGCTCCGGCGACGTCGCGCATGGTGACGACGAATTCGTCGCCCCCCAGCCGGTGGATTGCGGCGCCGTCGGGCAGCAGTTTCGCCCAGCGCCAGCCCATCAGCCGCAACACCCGGTCGGCGACGCCGTGACCATAGGTGTCGTTGATGATTTTGAACTTGTCGATGTCGAGGTGAATGGCGGCGGTCTGGCGGAGGTTGCGCTTGCCGTTGGCGATGGCGCCTTCCAGCGCCCGCTCCAGCGAGGCGCGATTGCCCAGCCCGGTCAAGCTGTCCTTGCTCGCCAATTCGGCGATGCGGCGCTCGGCTTCAAAACGCGCGGTGACGTTGCGATTGACGCCGGCCAGCCGCAGCGGCTTGCCGTCGGCGTCGCGCTCCACCACCGCGGTGGTCTCCACCACGATGACCCGTTCGTCCTGGGTGACGAGGCGGTACATGCTCTGAAGAGGGTCGGTCGAGCCGGAGGCGATATGACGGCGTTCGGCTTCCGTCACCCGGCGAGCGTCTTCCGGGTGCAGCGCGTCGCGCCATGCCGAGCGCGGCGGCTTCACCCCTTGCGGATAGCCCAGGAACGCCGCGATGTTGGCGGTGGTCCAGGTCGTTGCGCTGACGCCGTCCTCGTCGATGTCGGCTTCGAACGCCACCAGATCGGCGCCGACGATGGCGGCGTTGAGCCGCCGGCTCGCCATGGCGAGGTCTTGGCGGTTGCGCTGCAAATTATGCAGCAGGCCAATATAGGCGCGCTCCAAGCGATGGATTTCGTCGGCGTCTTTCCCCGGCGTCAAAGCCAAAGGCGGCGGCGGCGCTTCCGCGTCGAAGCCGTCAATGCGGGCGATCAGCCGCTCCACCGGCTGCGCCACCGAACGGCGCAGAAGCAATATCAGCGCCCCGGCGATGGCGACGGTCAACGCCAAACTGCCCAAAAGATTGCGGCGCAGACGATTGTCAATTTGCGCCGCCGCCTCGCCGATGTTCACATGCAAAATCAACCGGCCGATCATCCGCTCGTCATGCATCAGCCGCACGTCGCGCCGGTCGGGAACGAAAACGCTCATCAATGCGCCGATGGAGGAAGACGCCGACGGACCCTTGCCGGGGGCGGCGATCACCCGCTCCATGCCGCGCACGTCGAGCTCCGCTTCGGCGATCAGGGGATGAGCGACGAAGCCGCGCAGCACCCCGTCCACCAAGCCGCCGTCCATATTCCAGGCGGCCTGCACCGCCGCCTCCAGCCCGCCGGCGACGACGCGGTCGACCTCGCGCTCCAACCGGGTGCGCTCCTCGCCGACGGCGATGACCATGTCGACCGCGACGCCGACCGCAGTCAGCCCGGCGGCGACGGCGGCGATCATCACGCCGACCCGCGCCGACAGGGTGAGCTTGCGCTTAAAGCGTTGCAGAAACATCGACTTGCACTTTCACGAAACGAAACGAAACGGCGCGGCGGGCGCGCCGGTCAGGCGGTGCGCAGTTCCGCCAGCAATTTGGGCAGGTCGGCGGCCATGCGCTGATTGGCGGCGGCGATTTGCTCAACGGCGGATTGCATGTCGGCGGCGGTGGCGTCGTTGCGCCGGGCGATTTCCGCCACGCCGTTCATTTCGTCGTTGAGCTTTTGCATTTCGCCCGCCGCCTTGTTGACCGCGGCGGCGATTTCCTTGGTGGCGACGTCCTGCTGCTCCACCGACTCGGCGATGGCGGTGGAGGAGCGCGCCAATTCGCCGATCACCTGGGCCACCTTCTGCATACGCTCCGCCGAGTCGCCGGTGGCGCCTTGCAGGGATTCGATCTGGGTGCGGATTTCCTCCGTCGCGCGGCCGGTCTGGGTGGCGAGGTTCTTCACCTCCGACGCCACCACGGCGAAGCCCTTGCCGGCTTCGCCGGCTCTGGCGGCCTCGATGGTGGCGTTAAGCGCCAACAAGTTGGTTTGGCTGGCGATATTGGTGATGAGGTCCACCACCTCGCCGATGCGGTTGGAGGCTTCGACCAGCGAGTTGACCGCCGCCACCGACTGGCGAGCTTCCGACGACGCCGTGTCGGCGGTGCGGATGGCGACCTTGGCGTCGCCGGAGATCGAGCCGATGGACGCCGCCAACTCCTCCACCGCCGCCGCGACGGTCTGAATGTTCATCGACACCGAGTCGGCGGAGAACTTCACCGCCCGGCTGACGTCGGCGCCTTGCGCCGCCGCGGCGTGGACCGCGTCGCCGACGTTCTTCAGCGACGAAGCGCTGCGGCTGACGTCGTCCACCCCGCCGCCGACTCGGCTCTGAATGGCCGCCAGCAGCTTTTCAATCGTTTCGCGGCGCTTGGTTTCGGCGCGCTCCTCCAGCGCGTCTTGCTCGGCGGCCATGCGGCGCTTTTCCTTCACCGCGTCGCGCAGGCCGACGACGGCGGCGGCGATCATGCCGACTTCATCGCTGCGGCCGGTGGCCGGCACGTCGACGTTTTCCTCGCCATGCGTCACCCGGTCGATGGTTTGCGCCAACGCCTTGATCGGGCGGGTGGCGCGGGCCACCAGCAGCGCCGTCAGGCCGATCACCGCCAGCGCGCCGGCAAGGCAGATCAAGGCGGCTTCCAGCGAGCGGGCGGCGGCTTGATCTTCGGCGCGGAGCGTGGACAGCCACACCGTCAATTCGCCAACCGGTTTGCCTTCGCGCAAGATCGGCCGCGACGCTTTGACCGCGTAGCCGACGGCGTCGCCGGGAACCTTGCCGCGGCGGGTTAATTCCTTGCCCTTGTCGTCGCGCACCACGGCGGCGAGGAAGTCGGCGTCTTGCGCCAGGCTGTCCAGCGCCCGGCCGGCGCCGCCGACATCCATGTTCCACAGCATTTCCGCCAGCGCGCTTTCCAGCAGCGCCGGATAAACTTCAGCGCGGCGACGGCCGTCGTCTTGCGCCAGCGACGACAGCATGGAGCCCAGGGCCAAACTGGCGGCCAGCGCCGCGGCGGCGAGCAGCCCCACCAGCGGCAAGGATATTCTGACAGCGATACTGGAAAACATGACGCAATCCCCGACACAGCGACGCCCGACACAGCGACGTATGACCAAATTGTCATTATTTTCCGTGTCATTTTGATGAAGGAACGACGACATTCCGCAGCGCAGCGAAAAGCGATGAAAGATAAAATTTGATATATCGCGCGTTACAAACAGTATTCATAAATGTAAAAATACTGAAACATCATCGGCGCATGAAGGAAGCCAGACCTTTCTTTTTGTCGGAGGACAACATGAATCGGCCAAGCGCGGCGGTATCGTTTGTAGTCGCTGCTTTTCTTTTGACGTCGCCGTCCAGCGACGCGGCGGATCTGCGTTTGACGACGCTGGATTGGTGCCCATACGTTTGCGCCGATGCGGCCGACGGCGGGGTGACGACGGAAGTGCTGCGGCGCTTGACCTCGGCGGACGGCGATGCGCTGAAGAGCGAAACCTTCCCGTGGCAGCGGGCGGTGGCGACGGCGCAGGAAGGCGGCGGCGCATTGGGCTATTTCCCGGAATATCCGGGGCCGCAGGATCAGTTCACCTTGTCGAAGCCGGTGGGGGAAAGCCCGCTGGGGCTGGCGCACCGCAAGGGTGCTGCGGTTTCCGTCGATGTCGCCGAATTGTCTAAGCTGCGAGTCGGCGTGGTGGCGGGCTATCTGAACGGCGACATGATCGACGCCGCCATCCGCGACGGCCGCATCAAACCCGACGAAGCCAAAGACGACGCCACCAATCTGCGCAAGCTGGCGGCGGGCCGCATCGACGTCGCGGTGATCGACCAATACGTCATGGCGCACCTGATGCGCACTGACCCGGAGTTGAAGGCGCTGGGGGACAAGATCGTCTTTGGTCCGGTGGCGCAACGGCTGACCTTGCATGTCGCCTTTAACAAGTCGCCGGAGGCCCAGACGGCGGCGGCCAAGCTGGACGCCCGCGCCGCGGCGATGGACCCGTTGAAAATCCAAGCGGAATTGTTCGCCGCGCGGATGGGGATGTGATGAGCGCCTCGTCAATAGTTCCGGCATGGTTCCTAATTAGGGTTGGTTTGCGCTGCGGGAGGTTGGCTGGATTCTCGTTCTTTGGCGCCGGGCTAAAAAAATAGGTCAGTAAGCAGGACCTATTGCACTTTTTTTGCTCGCCTTCGGCCGGAAATAGGCGTATAGGCCTATTTGTCCGGCCGAAGGCGCGCGTTTGCGTCTCCTCACGGTCGGCGGGCCAGTCTTGATCGCTGTTAGTTCGATCACTGCAAGTTCGACCGCCGTTAGGGAGTTGCCAACGCCATGGCGCAGAATCACAAGATGCTCGGCTTCGTTCACACCGCGCAAAAGATGCCGGACAAGCGCAAGGCCGATGAGCGCCGCGCCGACTTTAGCGAGATTTACGCCCGTTTCTCCGATGGTCGCGCGCAAGAGCAGGCCAACCGCTGCTCGCAATGCGGCGTGCCGTTCTGTCAGGTGCATTGTCCGGTCGCCAACAACATCCCGGATTGGCTGAAGCTGACCTCGGAAGGCCGGCTGGAGGAGGCTTACGAGACCTCGCAAGCCACCAATAATTTCCCGGAAATCTGCGGCCGCATCTGTCCGCAAGACCGCCTGTGCGAAGGCGGCTGCGTCATTGAGCAATCCACCCACGGCGCCGTGACCATCGGTTCGGTGGAAAAGTACATCACCGACACGGCGTGGGAAAAAGGCTGGGTCAAGCCGGGTAAGCCGGTGCGCGAATTGGGGATTTCGGTCGGGATCATCGGCGCCGGGCCGGGCGGCCTCGCCGCCGCCGACCAGTTGCGCCGCAAGGGCTATGAAGTCCACGTCTACGACCGTTACGACCGGGTCGGCGGCTTGCTGGTCTATGGCATCCCCGGCTTCAAGCTGGAAAAGGACGTGGTGGCGCGGCGCGAAAAACTGCTGCGCGACGCCGGCGTGATCTTCCACCTGGGCTTTGACGTCGGCAAGGACGCCTCGCTGGCGGATCTGCGCGCCAAGCACGCCGCCGTATTGATCGCCACCGGCGTCTATAAGGCGCGCGACCTGGATAATCCGGGCGCCGAATTGGACAACATCGTCCCGGCGTTGGAGTTCCTCACCGTCTCCAACAAGGTCGGGCTGGGCGACAAGGTGGCGGCGTATGAAGACGGCTCGCTGAACGCCAAGGGCAAGAAGGTGGTGGTGATCGGCGGCGGCGACACCGCGATGGACTGTGTGCGCACCTCGATCCGCCAGGGCGCCGAATCGGTGAAGCTGCTGTATCGCCGCGACCGCAAGAATATGCCGGGCTCGCAGCGCGAAGTGGCGCACGCCGAAGAGGAAGGCGTGGAGTTCGTCTGGCAGGCCGCGCCGGAAAAGTTCGTCGGCAAGAATGGCAAGGTGACGGCGGTGACGGCGGTGAAGATTCACCTGGGCGTAGCCGACGCCACCGGCCGCCAGACCCCGCAGGTGATTGAGGGGTCGGAACACGACATCCCGGCCGATCTGGTCATCAAGGCGCTGGGCTTCGATCCCGAAGACCTGCCCAACCTGTTCGGCGAGCCGGCGTTGAAGACCAGCCGCTGGGGCACGGTGGTGGTGGACAAGCACACCATGATGACCAACCTCGACGGCGTTTTCGCCGCTGGCGACATCGTGCGCGGCGCCTCGCTGGTGGTGTGGGCGATCAAGGAAGGCCGCGATGCGGCGGCGCAGATGCACGCCTATGTGCAAGCCAAGGCGGCGGAAGACGTGGCGGTCGCCGCGGAGTGAGGGGCTCATCTAGCCCTCTCCCCCCAGGGGAGAGGGTTGGGAGCGGCGGGGAGAGCGTCATGGCGAAAAAAGCCAAGCCCGGCGGCCGGGCTGCGAAAGCGGAAGTGAACGCCGCTGTCGAGGTTGAACAAGAAAAGAAGTCGAACTTTGTTTTGATTTTCCTGCCGTTCATCCTGGCGCTGACGAGTTTTGGTTTGCTTGCTTTGTATTGGTTGCGCTGACGAGGTGGTTGAAGAAGTGGATTAACAGTTAAGCGTCACCCCGGCGCAGGCCGGGGTCCAGAGCGGTTCGGAGACGTTTCGGCATTGCTCTGGATACCGGCCTTCGCCGGTATGACGACATCTAAGTTAACTGCGGGTTAGGCGATGTACTGGATTGAGAAGGCCACGGCGCACCCCGATTTCACCGTCACGATCCAGTGGCGGGACGGGGCGGAGTCCACGGTCGACTTTAAACCGACTATCGCCAAAGGCGGTGTTTTCACCCCCATGGCCGACCCGGATTTCTTCGTCGAAAGGATGCATGTCGATGAAGACGGTTATTCGTTGGGTTGGCCGGAGGAAGTTGATTTTTCCGCCGACAGCTTGTGGTATCGCACCCACCCCGAAGACCTGGAGCGCGACTACGGCGTGACGGCGGCGGCGGAGTGAGGTTTCGAAGGCCGAAGCGCGTCAAGAATTAGGCGTCACCCCGGCGTAGGCCGGGGTCCACCTCATGAGGCGCGTTGCTGAAAAGGTGGATACCGGCCTTGGCCGGTATGACGGATAACGGCGTGACCGAGGGGTAAAGGTTCAGCGCGGCAGGGAGAGCGTCATGGCGAAAAAAGCCAAGCCCGGCGGCCGGGCGGCGAAAGCGGAAGTGAACGCCGCTGTCGAGGATGAACAAGAGAAGAAGTCGAACTTTGTTTTGATTTTCCTGCCGTTCATCCTGGCGCTGACGAGTT
>CALGOL010000572.1 GCA_937960755.1 uncultured Azospirillum sp. | reverse complement strand
ACCGCCCAGCCGTCGCCGCGGCGCACCAGCAACGGCCCGCCGCTGGAGCCCTGCACCGCGGCGCAGTCGTGCGACATCACCCGCGCCCCTTCCTTGGTGCGCATCGGGCGGCCGATGCGGCATTCCTGATCCGCCAACAGCACATGCGCGCGGTCGCGATGAAAGCCGGCGAAGGCGGCGGCTTGGCCCGGCTCCACCGGTTCGCGGGCGACCGCCAAAGGCGCGATGGTCGCCGGGGCCGTCCTGGCGAGCGTCAGCAAGGCCCAGTCTTCGCGCAAGAATTCAAACGGCTTGGCGCCGTCGTAAACCGGCGACAGCGCGACTTGGCGCACCGGCAGATGGGCGGCGTACTTACCCCGGTCATAGCCGACGAGAACATGCAAGGATTCCGCCCGCAGCATGGCTTGGGTGCGCTTGTTGAACAGGCAATGGGCGGCGGTCAGCACCACGTCGGGCGCCACCAGCGCCCCGGTGCAGCGCCCCGCCAAGTTGGTTTGCACCCGCACCACCGCGTTCCACGGCGGCTGACGCACATCCACCTCCAGCCGGTCGGCGAGATCGGCGACGCCGCCGCCCTTTTGCGGATCGAACGCCGCCGCCGGGCCGGCGCCCCATGTCAACGTCGCCGCCAGAACCGCGATCCAAAACCCCGTCTTCGCCTCTTTCATCTCCGCCGCCGTTTCGTTACAAAAGATAAAGCTAATAAGGAGCGCCGTCATGTCCGCCATTCCGCCCCGCCGCAAAGCGCTGGAGATTATCGTGGAGCGCATCCCGCTGGCGGGCAAGCGCGTTGTCGACGTCGGTTGCGGCGACGGCGGCTTCGCCCGCGCGCTTGCCGGCTTGGGCGCGACGGTGATCGGCGTGGAGTGCGGAACGGAAATGCTGGCCCGCGCCAGAGCCGCAACGCCGGCGGCGGATGAAACCTACCGGGAAGGAGTGGGCGAGGCGCTGCCGGTGGAAGACGCTTCGGCCGACATTGTCATCTTCATGAACAGCCTGCATCACGTTCCCATCGCTCATATGGATAAAGCGCTGGCGGAAGCGGCGCGGGCGCTGGCGCCGGGGGGCGTGATTGTGGTCAACGAACCGGTCGCCGATGGCGACTTCTTTCAGCTCACCCGGCTGGTGGATGATGAAACCGAAGTGCGCGCCGCGGCGCTGGCGGCGCTCGGCCGCGCCATGGCGTCGGGGCTGTTGGTCGAACAGGCGGAAATCCTCTATCTCAATCCGGTGCGCTTCGCCGATTACGAAGCGTTCGCCCAGCGCATGGGGCTGATCGATGCGACGCGCAAAGCCAAAGTCGCGGCGGACGAAGCGACGTTGCGAGCCCGTTTCGCGGCGCTTTCCGCCCCCCACCCGGACGGCGGCCGCTGCTTCGACCAGCCGGCGCGGCTTTACCTGTTGGGGAAATGAGGCGACGATGAGTCCGGGCAATCGCAGACACGAAAACATCCCTCTCCCCCTCGGGCTACCGGATTCACATATCTGCGGTTTTCGTGGCGTTCTTAACTTTTCTCCGTCATTCCGGCGAAGGCCGGAATCCACCTTGTCGACAACGTTTCCGTATAAGGTGGACCCTGGTTTTCACCGGGGTGACGAAAAAAAAGACTTGGGCGTCGGGCTTGTCGCGGCTATTCGCAAACAGGCGGGGTTGTAATGCGCTATCCCATCTTAATTGAACCGGGTACCGCCGACGCCGCTTTTGGGGTTGTCGTCCCCGATCTGCCAGGGTGCTTTTCCGCTGGCGACACGCTGGACGAGGCGGTGGAAGCGGCCGGAGAGGCGGCGGCGGCGTGGATCGACGCGGCGCTCGACGCCGGTCAGCCCGTCCCGCCGCCCTCCAGCCTGGAAGCGACGCGACGCTTGCCCGAATACGACGGTTGGCTGCTCGGCGTAGTGGAAGTCGATCCGGGACTGCTGGACGATACGATTGAACGGGTCAACATCACCCTGCCGAAACGGGTGTTGCGCCGGCTTGACGACATCGCGCGTTCAAAAGGGCAAAGCCGCGGGGCCTTTATCGCCGAACTGACACTGTCGGCGCGTCCGCTCCCTTGACGACGCCGTCAAACGGGCCTAATTTTGTTCTATGGAAATAATCGTGTCTATATGTTTCCAGAGAACAAGGCCATGACCCAAGCCCGTCTTCAAGCGGACCCCGGCCGCGCCGACCGGC
>CALGOL010000571.1 GCA_937960755.1 uncultured Azospirillum sp. | reverse complement strand
TGGCGGCGGCGTGGCGGCGCTGCGCGGGCGAAGGCTCGGCGTCCGCTTAAACCACCGACACCCGCGGCGGCCCGTCCGCAACATGGCCGATCACCCTGGCCATTCCATGGCCGTGGGCGTGGAAAATCGCCAGCGCGGCGGCGACGCTCTCCGGCGCGCAAGCCACCAGCAGGCCGCCGCTGGTTTGCGGATCGGTCAGCAACTTGCGCCGCAATTCCGGCCAGTCGCCCGGCAAATCCACTTGCGCGCCATAACTCGCCCAATTGCGGGTCGAGGCGCCGGTGACGCAGCCCGCTTCCGCCAGCCCCGCCACGCCGGGCAGGAACGGCAGATCATCGAAACGCACCGTGGATGAGACGCCGGAGCCGCGGCACACCTCCAGCAAATGCCCCAGCAAACCAAAGCCGGTGACGTCGGTCATGGCGTGGACGCCGTCCAACTCCGCCAAGGCCGCCCCCGGCAGGTTGAGCAGCGTCGCACTGTCCAGCATGGCGGCGTAGCCCGCCGCGTCCAGCATGCCTTTCTTCAGGGCGGCGCTGTAGACGCCGACGCCTAATCCCTTGCCGAGGATCAACACGTCGCCGGACTTGGCCGCGCTGTTGCGCTTGATGCGTTTGGGGTCGACGACGCCCAGCGCCACCAGCCCGTAAATCGGCTCGCGCGAATCGATGGAATGGCCGCCGGCCACGGCGATTCCCGCCGAGGCGCAAACCGACTGGCCGCCTTCCAGAATGCGCCGAATCACTTCCGGCGACAGCTTGTCGATGGGCATGCCCACCACCGCCAGCGCCAGAATCGGCCGTCCGCCCATGGCGTAGACGTCCGACAGCGCGTTGGTGGCGGCGATGCGGCCGAAATCAAACGGATCGTCCACCACCGGCATGAAGAAATCCGTGGTCGCCACCACGGCTTGGGAATCGTTCAGCCGGTAGACCGCGGCGTCGTCGGCGGTGGAAGCGTCCACCAGCAAATCAGGCGCAATGAACTGTCCCGGCAAGGTCGCCAGAATCTCTTGCAGCAAGGCGGGCGCTATCTTGCAGCCGCAGCCGCCGCCGTGCGCCAGTTCCGTCAGGCGAATGGTCGTCTCGCTCACCCTTCCCTCCCCCCATTTTTTGGTTCTTGGATATTAGTTTCGAAAAACAAGGTGATGGCGGGCTGGACGAAAGCCAAGGACGCGCCAACATCATTTTCCGTGACAAGCGACGAACCGATGCGCCGTGCGCGCTCCGGCCTCGCGTGCGATGGCGGGTCCGCCTCCACGGGTTGCTCGTGGTTCTGATCGTGGTTCGGGGGCGGTGTGGCCGCCCTGGTGCAACCGTCGTGCGCTCACTTTCCCAAAATGCGACAAACAACGTCCCGAGCACGACGAGGAAACACCCATGCGTTCATTCATTCTGGCGGCGTTCGCCGTCGCCGCCGCCCTTGGGCTCGCCGGCCCGTCGCAGGCGCAGACGCCGCCGACCTTGTATTTCTCCGCCATTCCCGACGACGACGAAAGCAAGCTGGTCGCCCGCTTCACCAAGGTCGCCGATTATCTGTCGAAGACGCTGGGCGTGCCGGTGCGCTATGTGCCGGTGAAAAGCTATCCCGCCGCGGTGACCGCCTTCCGCAACGACCAGATACAGTTAGGCTGGTTCGGCGGACTGTCGGGGGTGCAGGCGCGCCTTGTCGTGCCGGGCTCCAAGGCGCTGGCCCAAGGCGACGAGGATTTGGCCTTCGTGTCCTACTTCATCGCCCATGAAAGCACCGGCTTGAAGCCGTCCGACAGCTTTCCCGCCGCCGCCAAGGGCATGAGCTTCACCTTCGGCGCCCGCACCTCGACCTCGGGCCGGCTGATGCCGGAATACCATATCCGCCAAAACACGAAAGAAGCGCCCGACGCCTTCTTCTCCCGCGTCGGCTTTTCCGGCGACCACGGCCAGACCTTGCGGGTGGTGGCGAGCGGCGCTTACCAGATCGGCGCGCTCAACTTCACCGTCTACGACGACGCCGTCGCCAAGGGCCTGCCGGAAGCGCAAACCGCCAAGGTGATTTGGAAGACGCCGCCCTATCCCGACTATAACTGGACGATCCGCGGCGACGCCGACGCCCGCTTCGGCGCCGGCTTTAGCGAAAAGGTCCGCGCCGCGCTGATCGGCATGACCGACCCGGAACTGCTGGCGGCCTTCCCGCGCAACAAGTTCATCCGCGCCGACAACGACGACTACGCGCCGATTGAAAAGGTCGGCCAGGAACTGAAGCTGCTCGAATGACCGCGGCCGTCCTCATCGACCGCGAAAACCTGGGTTATGGCGACAAGGTGGTGTTGCAGGACGTCGCCTTGTCGTTGATGCCCGGCGAGCGGGTGGTGTTTCTGGGCCGCAGCGGCGCCGGCAAATCCACCCTGCTGGCGGCGCTCTACAACCGCTTGACGGCGCAAGGGCGGCGGGTGGCGCTGGCGCCGCAGGATCATGCGCTGGTGCCGCCATTGTCGGTGTTCCATAACGTTTTCATGGGCCGGCTGGATGAGCGCGGCGCCTTGCGAAACCTCATGACGCTGATCCGCCCCAGCGCCGCCGAGCGGGCGCAAGTCCGCCCGGTGCTGGAGGCGGTGGGGCTGGCGGCGGAAGAACGCCGGGCGGTGGAAAGCCTGTCGGGCGGGCAAAAGCAGCGGGTCGCGCTGGCCCGCGCGCTGTTTCGCGGCGGCGAGGTGCTGATCGCCGACGAGCCGGTGTCGGCGGTGGACGAATCCCAAGCCCGCCGCCTGCTGATCGAGGCGGAGAGCCGTTTTCACACCAGCTTGCTGGCCTTGCACGACGTCGACCTGGCGCTGTCCCATGCGTCGCGGGTGATCGGCGTCGGGGCGGGGCGGATCCTTTTCGACCGCGCCGTCGGCGCGGTGGACAGGCGGGAGATTGATGCGCTCTACGCCCTTTAACCCCGCCGCTCAAGC
>CALGOL010000570.1 GCA_937960755.1 uncultured Azospirillum sp. | reverse complement strand
GGCTGGCCTGGTTGGCGGCGCCAGCCCCGCCGCGCTCAGCGGTATGGTGTCGTCAAGGCCGAGGTCGGTCATAGGGAGCAGATCGCTGGATACGGTGTATAAAAGGACATATCGCCCCCGGGGCTATCGGATTGGCGCATTTATTGAGGATTTGATTTTCCTGTCTTTTTTTGTCGCCCCGGCGAAGGCCGGGGTCCAGGGCGATTCGGAAAAGCGTCTGAAAAGCCTGGATTCCGGCCTTCGCCGGAATGACGGTGAATGGTTAAAAATCAAGTCGAAGCGTGTGATGCGCACACTTGGCGGCCCATAACGGAAGCAGGATATCCCCATATGAATCCGCCGAAAGATTGCCCCTTCTCCGTCATTCCCGCGAAGGCGGGAATCCACCTTTTCCGCAACGTTTCTCATGAGGCGAACCCCCGCCGGAGTTCATCCCCGCGAAGGCGGGGGCGGGGTGACGAGGATTAATATTTAGGGAGATTGGTGCTATCCCGAGCGGAGCGGATCGAAGCCGCCGCTGCCGCCGGCCGAACCGAAAACCTCCAGCCGCCGCACGTGATGGCGGCGGCAGAGGTCGGCGATTTCGGCGCGCCGGCTGGCGACGAGCGGCGTCATCGCGGCGTCCTCACCCCGCGGTCGGGATGCGGGCGACCATGCGCAAGGACGTGGTCAACTCTTCCATTTGCAGCCAGGGCCGCAGATGCGCCACCGCGTTATAGGAGCCGGGCTTGCCGGGGATCTCCTTGACCTGAATCTTCGCTTCCGCCAACGGATAGCGCGCCTTCATGTCCTGACCGGCGGCGGCGTTGCCGTTGACGTAGTTGAGAATCCAGCGGTTGAGCCAGGCTTCGCAGTCCGACGCCTCCAGGAACGAGCCGATCTTGTCGCGCCCCATGATCTTCAGGTAATGGGCGAAGCGCGACGACGCCATGATGTACGGCAGACGAGCGGAAATCGCCGCGTTGGCGGTGGCTTCCGGCCGGTCGTACTTCTTGGGCTTTTGCGTGGTCTGCGCGCCGAAGAACACGGCGTAGTCGGTGTTCTTGTAGTGGCAGAGCGGCAGGAAGCCCAGCTTCGACAGTTCGGCTTCGCGGCGGTCGGTGATGCCGATTTCGGTCGGGCACTTTTGATCGGCGTCGCCGTCGTCGGAGGTGAAGACGTGCGACGGCAGATTGTCCACCTTGCCGCCGCCTTCAGCGCCGCGGATCGCGGTGCACCAGCCGTATTGCGCGAAGGCGGCGGTCAGCCGGGCGCCCAGCACGTAGGACGAGTTCATCCACGAGTATTCGCTATGGCTCATCGGCTTGGCGACGCCGTTTTCAATCGGCGCCTCTTCAAAGTCGAACTCCTCCACCGGCTTGGAGGCGGCGCCATAAGGCAAGCGGGCCAGGGTGCGCGGCATGGTCAGCGTCACGAAGCGGCTGTCGTCGGAATCGCGGTAGCTGCGCCACTTGGCGTATTCGATGGAATCGAAAATCTTTTCCAGATCGCGCGGCTTCGACAGTTCGGTGAAGTCGTCGAAACCGAACAGCTTGGGGCTCGCGGCGGACACGAACGGCGCAAACGCCGCGGCCGACACGTTCGACATGCCGGTCAAAAGTTCGATGTCTTCCGGGTGATTGGTGAACTCGTAGTCGCCGATCAGCGCGCCGTAGGGTTCGCCGCCGGGCGAACCGAATTCGTTTTCATAAATCTTCTTGAAGATGTTGGACTGGTCGAACTCGACCGCCTTGGAGATGTCCTTGTAAAGCTCGCGCTTCGAGACGTTCATCACGCGAATCTTCAGCGTGCTGGAAGTCTCGGAGTTCATCACCAGATAGTTCAGCCCGCGCCACGCTCCTTCCAGCTTCTGGAAGTTTTCATGGTGCATGATGGCGTTGAGCTGCTTCGATATCTTGGCGTCGATGGCGGCGATCGCCTTGTTGATCGTCGCGCCCAGGTTCTTGTCGAAGGTCACCGTGCCGGCCAGCGCTTCCGCGGTCAGCGTCTTCAGCAGTTCTTGCGCCCGATCCGGTTCGGTCTGTTTGGTGGCGGCGATGGCCTGATCCAGGATCGACAGGGCCTCGCCTTCCTGGGCGGCGGCGCCGGCGGCGGCGGTTTGCGTCTCGCTCATCGGGTTCAGCCTTCCTTCTTCTCAACGCCGAGCTGTTCGCCCAGCTTGCTCAGGTCGTCGGTGTTTTGCAGCACCTTTTCCAAGATGCCTTCCAGTTCTTCGGAACGGTCGGCCTTGCTGAGCAGGTCGCGCAGTTGGTTGCGCGTCTCCATCAGCTTGCGCAGCGGCTCCACCTGCTGAACGATGCGGCCGGGCTCGAAATCCTCCATCGACTTGAAGGCGAGATCGACGGAAAGCTGGCTGCCGTCGTCGGCCAGCGTGTTGTCGACCTTCATCTTCACGCCGGGCGTCATGCGCGCCATCACGTCATTGAAGTTGTCGCGATCAATCTGAATGAACTTGCGGTCCTTGAGCGGCTTCAAAGGCTCAGTCGGGTCGCCGGAGAAATCGCCGATCACGCCGACGACGAAGGGCAATTCCTTTTGCACCATCGCGCCTTCGGTTTCGACGTCGTAGGTGATATGGACGCGCGGCTTACGCACGCGGTCGAGTTTCTTTTGAACGCTCTCCATGGCTTGCCAGCCTCCCCTTTGATGATGAGCCCCGACGGCGGTCGGGCGGCGTCCGCCGACGCTAAGACTATAATATGATTTGGTGTTGCTGATTTCTTTAACGCGCGTCACCAACTTGACGAGCTTTCCTCCTGCTTGGGTTCCGGCGGACGGACGCCCGACGCGACGAGGAAATGTTTGCGCGCCGACTCGTCGGTAATCAGCTCCTCCAGCAACTCCGCCAGCGTCATGCGGCCACGGCGCACCGCTTCCTCCAGCGTGTAGGAGATGGGGGAGTGCGGCTCGGTTTTGCGGAAGAAATCGGCGATTTGCAGCAGCGCGCGAAAGGCGTCTTCGCGCGAGGCGATGACGCCGCTTCCGACCTTGACCTGTATGGCGGCGCCGCCGGCCGCTCCGCCGCCGCCCGATCTCTGGCCGGCTTGGCTTTGGATCGCGCT
>CALGOL010000569.1 GCA_937960755.1 uncultured Azospirillum sp. | reverse complement strand
CCCTGTCGCCGCCGTGAAAGGGCGGTGTCCTAGGCCTCTAGACGATGGGGACGTCGTGGCCGGTGGCGGGCTTTTATAGGCGCCCGAACCCGTAGTCAAGAAGTTTTCATAAAATTTCTCGCCCGCCCGCCGCCGGCGGCGTTTCGCCCGGCGCAAAGCCATATCCATACATACTTTATAGCTATAGATGCTCATGCAATAGGCGTGGTTTTTGATGCTGCCTATTATTTAGCCAGACCAAAGGCCGGGCGCCCGGCGGTTGGGCTGGATTTCATTCAAATGCACGGCTGGCACGAAGGTTGCTGTAAAGCCCCCGAAGCTTCGGCGGCCGAACGGGTCGGCGTCGGAAAAACCAAAAGGGGAGCACGGTTACATGACAGGCATTCGCAACGGCATTGCGGCTCTGGCGTTGGCGGGCGGCGTCGCCTTCGGGGCGTTCGGGGCTCAAGCCGCCGACACCATCAAAGTCGGCATTCTGCACTCCCTGTCCGGCACCATGGCCATCAGCGAAACGACGCTGAAAGACGTCATGCTGATGCTGATCGAAGAACAGAACAAAAAGGGCGGCGTGCTGGGCAAGAAGCTTGAAGCCGTCGTCGTCGATCCGGCCTCCAACTGGCCGTTGTTCGCCGAAAAGGCCCGCGAACTCATCACCAAGGAAAAGGTCTCGGCGACCTTCGGCTGCTGGACCTCGGTGTCGCGCAAGTCGGTCCTGCCGGTGTTTGAAGAACTGAACAGCATCCTGTTCTACCCGGTGCAGTACGAAGGCGAAGAATCGTCGCGCAACATCTTCTACACCGGCGCCGCGCCCAACCAGCAGGCCATCCCGGCGGTGGATTATCTGGCGGAAAACGAAAAGGTGCAGCGCTGGGTTCTGGCCGGCACCGACTACGTCTATCCCCGCACCACCAACAAGATTTTGGAAGCCTATCTGAAGTCCAAGGGCGTCAAGGCCGAGGACATCATGATTAACTACACGCCGTTCGGTCATTCCGATTGGCAGACCATCGTCGCCGACATCAAGAAGTTCGGCTCGGCGGGCAAGAAGACCGCGGTGGTCTCCACCATCAACGGCGACGCCAACGTGCCGTTCTATAAGGAACTGGGCAACCAGGGCGTCAAGGCCACCGACATTCCGGTCGTCGCCTTCTCGGTCGGCGAAGAAGAATTGGCCGGCATCGACACCAAGCCGCTGTTGGGCCATCTGGCGGCGTGGAACTACTTCCAGTCGGTCGATAATCCGACCAACAAGGAGTTCATCGCCAAGTGGAAGGCCTTCACCAAGAACGACAAGCGCGTCACCAACGACCCGATGGAAGCCCATGTCATCGGCTTTAACATGTGGGTGAAGGCGGTTGAAAAGGCCGGCACCACTGACAGCAACGCGGTGATCGACGCGCTGATCGGCGTCGCCGTCCCCAACCTGTCGGGCGGCTATTCCGCCATGATGCCGAACCACCACATCACCAAGCCGGTGTTGATCGGTGAAATCCAGGCTGACGGCCAGTTCTCCATCGTCTCGCAGACCCCCGGTCTGGTGGTCGGCGACGAATGGTCGGATTACCTCGACGGCTCCAAGGACCTGATCTCCGATTGGCGCAAGCCGTTGTCGTGCGGCAACTTCAACGTCAAGACCGGCAAGTGCGGCGGCGTTTAAGTTAGCCGGTCGCGGTATTAAACCCTCTCCCTTGCGGGGAGAGGGTTTTTAAAAAATTTCGCCTCAATAATTCATTCAGGACGCCCGCTCATGCGCCTGCGAAACCTTGCGCTTGGCCTGTTGTTGGCGCTGCTGGCGCCTTGGGCCGCCAACGCTCAATACCCGGCCGCTCAAGACCCGGCGGCGGCGCTGGCCAAAATCGCCAGCGGCAATTTCAATCAGCTTGAAGCCGGCATCACCGAACTGGCCGCCAGCGGCCACCCGCGGGCGCTGGAGGTGCTGGAGGCGCTGGCCGCCGGCAATCTCGCCGCCGCCGTCGACGGG
>CALGOL010000568.1 GCA_937960755.1 uncultured Azospirillum sp. | reverse complement strand
GGTTTGCAACGGCGAAGCCAGCGGCGTCACCGCCCCGCCCGGCCCCAATGGCGGCTCTTCGTCGGGGCGGCCCAACAGCAATTCGGCGCACGAGCCGACATCGGTCGCCACCGTCGGCACCCCCGACGCCCCGGCCTCCAAAATCACCAAAGGCTGGGCTTCGGAAACGCTGGTCAGCGCGATGGCGTCGATCTTGCCCAGCCAGTCGGTCAGCTTGACGCGGCCGGCGAAAATCACCGTCTTTTCAAGCCCCAAGTGCTTGACGATGGTGCGGCATTCTTCAAAGTACTGCGGGTCTTCCTCGGTCGGCCCCAGGATCATCGCCTGCAAGTCGGGAATGTCTTCACGCAGAATGCCGGCGGCGCGAATATAAGTCTTGACGTCCTTGATCGGCACGACGCGGCCGATCAGCGCAATGGTCGGCGGTCGGTCGCCGCCGACCCGCTCCACCTTGGAATATCCGGCGTAGTCGATGCCGTTGGGAATGATGCGGAGTTTTTCCTCAACCGCGCCCTGACGGCGCTGAAATTCCTGATTGCCGCCGTACAGCGTGACGATCTTGTCGCAGGCGTCGTAGCACGCCTTGGAATAGCTGGCGAACGTATCGAGCCATAGGTCGCGCAAGTCTCGGTTGGCGCGCTCCACCGACAAGGACGAACTGCCGCCTTCAAACAGCCATTCCGCCATCAGAATTTCAATGCGGCGCTCGTTGGTGTAGATGCCGTGCTCGGTCAACAAGGCCGGTCGGCCGGTCTCCAGCTTGGCGCGGGCGGCGAACAGCCCGGCGTAGCCGGTGGAAATCGCGTGATAGACCTTGGCTTGGGGCATTTCGGCCAGCATGACGGCGAACATGCCGCCCATCAGCGCCCGCAAGCCCCAGAAGTATTCAAGGAACGAAGCGTCGGGCAATTGCGCCTGACACATCCGCACCACCATGTGAAATGCGTCTTCAGAGTTGAGCAGTTGCCGGCTGCCGACCTTGCCCTTCGGTCGGCGCAAAATATCGAGAATCTCCGCCAGTTCCGTCAGCCCGCCGCCCTGTTGCAGTTTGACCAGCGGCTTTTCCAGCCGGCGCAACGCCTCCGCCGCGCCAGGAACCCAGCGGTCGCCGGGGTCGGGAGCCTGAAGATAAACATGGCTCAAGCCGACGACATTGTCGGGCAAGGGGTAAGCCAGCTTGCGCGGCGACCGGTCGGCCACCAGCGCCACGACGTGAAAGCGCAAGTCGGCATGGGCCTTGATAAGGTCGTGCGTCCAGGTGGAGACTCCCCCAGCCACATAGGGATAGGAGCCTTCCATCAGCAAGCAAACGTCGGCGGACGCCGCGGCGTGTCTGCTCATGCCGCCGCGCTCGCCGCCGCGCGAAGCCGACCG
>CALGOL010000567.1 GCA_937960755.1 uncultured Azospirillum sp. | reverse complement strand
CCCTACACGACTCTCTTCCGATCTGGTTGACCCCGCTGGCGCCGGAGCCAGCGCCGTCAACGTGCGGCTGAACGGCGTCGCCACCGCGGCGGCGAGCTAACCGGCCTAACGTTCGCTAATGACATGATTTAGATGGAAGCGGCGAAGCCGCTCCCCTCTAAAAAGAAGAATCTATCAACAGATTAGTTGCTAAATTCTTCTAGATACTCAGATTCACTTTCTATTTCTTCCTTGGTTCGGTCGATCACTGTTTGTATAAAAGCAGCGCCCGTATCGATCCAAGTATGGAAGCCGATTTCCCTTTTCAGAGAAGACCAATTCTCAACGAGAATTTCCGTGTGACGAAACTCACCTTCGGTAAATTCAGAGAGACGCTTATGCAGTTCTGACCCTTCAAGATTCGCAATATCTATTGCTATCTTATCGAGCATTGCCGCTGCTTGTAAGTTTCTTTCTGCGTCCCAAGGGAACTCTACGGCTTTTTCGCGACGCCAATTCGCAGATTCTTTTATACCCTCAGCGTCAATTACCAAGTCAATCATCTTAGCCTCCTGGTTCAAGGTATGGAGGCGTTGCATCTTCTTTATCGCCCTAGTGGGCATGTCCTCTTGGGACAAGCGCATTTCGCAACGCACTGTGTGGGAGTGTGGCGCAGGGTGATTTTTTTGGCAATAGATTAGCCGCGAGATTAACCGCGCCTTCCGCCATCGTGACGATCCAGCCAGCCCGACAGCCAGACCGCGGCGGCTGTCGCGATGCCGTTCAGCGAAGTCGTCAGTATTTCACCCGCTCGTTGTGTATCAGGCTCATGCCCAGCCCGGCGCGCGCCTGCATCACCGCCCGCGCCACCGCATATTCCGGAGCCAGCGCATCATAGGCGGCGCGAACGTCGGGGTTTTGCAGCAATTCGGCGCGAAGATCGTCAAGGCTCTTGGACATTGTGCCATTCCTTCGTGCGGCGTTATTCCGCGGCTGTGGCGTGCTGAACGAAGGGGTTTTGTTCCGGGTGCGCATCCAACCACAACGCATCGGCGCACATGTCTATATCGTCGTTCCACGCCACCGCGCGGCCGTCGTTGACCACCGTCGCCTTGACGAACAAATCCGCATCGGCCAACTGACGAAACGTTTTGCGCCCGCCGATCAACGGGGCCATGGCCTTGGTCGTGACCGCCCCGTCATCCCATGTCAAGGTCAATGTCTGCGACGCCGCGTCGGCGGCGACCGACCGAATGATACGCCCAATAGCTGACATGGCCGTTACTCCTCATTCAACCGTAACCAGTGTAAGGCCAGGAGGCCTTGATTGTCATCGGCCCACTGCAAGGCGCGGCGGAGAATCGGACGCGGCAAGTCGCCATGCAGGACGGCAAGGTCGGAAATACGCACCAAGGCCTCTTGTCCTGCGTAAATGACGTGAAAATGCGGCGGCGCATGGTCTTCGGCATACATGGCGATCTTGATGCCGTCAAAAAAGGCCAGCGTCGGCATTCATCAAACGCCCTTCTTCAACCGCACGCCGGGGCCGCCGCCGTTCTGGGGGATGAACTCCACCCCCGCCGCTTCCAGCGCCGCCCGAATGGCGGAGAGGGTGCGCGGGTGAAGCTCCCGTCCGGATTCCCGTTCAAAATCCGCCACCGTCTTCGCTCCGACATCCGCAGATTTTGAAAGCTCGTCTTGGCTGAGCCGGATCAAAGCCCTTGCCGCTCGACATTGGGCTGGCGTCATGATTGAAATTCCGTCTGATGACATAAATTCTGTTGTCTTTCGCGCTATCGAATGACAGAGTACCAGTCATTAGACAGCGTTTCAACCATAACCCCAGGGGTTCAACATGCGCACGAGTCACGCCACGCCCGAGTTCTGCCCGCCGCCCGCCGCTTCCGCCGATCTGGCGCGCCGCCGTTTGCTGACCGCCGTCGCCGCCGCGCCGGTCATCGCCGTCACCCCGACCTTCGCCGAAGGCTTCTCGAATGAAGACGACGCGCCGCTGTTCGAGATGAGTCGCCAAATCGCGGCGCTTGAGTCTGCGATCAAAAAATTATGCGACGAAGCCGAGGCCCGTCACGCGCTGTATGACAAAAAGGAAGGGACCTATGACAAAGCCAAGGCGGAATTAGGAATAGATAAAATTGAAGACCGACAAGCAGAATTATGGGACAAAATATCCAATATCATCGACAATGTTGCGGCATATCAACCAAAGACGATTGCTGGCGTTGTCGAAAAAATGCGCATTTTTAAAAAGGAACGCGCGGAAATATTTTCACTTCCGCCGGAACAACTTTATGCTAGTGACAAAATCTTCTTGTCCGCCCTTGCCGATCTCGAGCGGCTGGCCAGCGTCCGGGCGTCTTAAAAAAAACGCGGCGCGTTGCGGGCAAATCGCAAAGTTTCATTTGACGCACTAAGCTTCACACAGTCACTTTGACCTAAGTTAAGTGCAGAAACTAAAGCAACTCCCATGACGCGCCATCCAATCCTGAAATTTCTTGACGCGAAAAAATTTACCGCGGCGCACGTTTGCGCCGCTACAGATATCAATGCAACATCCCTAACAAACTTTATCAATAAGACCGATATCGAACTATGTTCAAAGAAAACAGGTCGGGGTGTTGGGCGTAATTTTTGTTTAATTGACGTCTACATGCTTGCTTTGCTTAATGAGCTAACAAAAACAACCAAGGATTACAGCCTATCTGTAAGCGTTGTGAATTACATTGTGTTTGACGTATGGCGTGTCGCAATACTGAATGAAGACGTATCCATTAAAAGTGATGAAGAGCTTAAAGAGAAATTCTGTTGCAGTATTTATAATACAATACCGGAATTCTATGATCGAGACCTTAAAAATGATTGGATGCTTACAATTGAAATAAATAATGGGAAAGTGCATACATTTCGTTCGAGCGATATTGTTCACTACCTTCCGTTTATAAGAAAATGCTCTATTGTTATCAGTTTAACGCATTTTCTGGAAAAAATTGACATTAAATTAGCTGATATGCTTTGGTTTGATCTTGATGAGTTCAAAAGAAAAAAGGAAAAACAGGAAATTTCGAGAGTAATTGCCAAAGTATTGGCATTGCCATCCGATAAAAAATGGAGCAACGATGCTTGATCCTTCCATCTCTCCCCACCCCGCCGGGTCGGCCGAATTGCCATTGATCGGCGCCGCCGCCATCGCCGCGGCGCTGGGGGTGACGGCGCGGGCGGTTTACCACCTGCGCCGCCAGCATGCTGATTTTCCAGTGTTTTCGGTTGGTGCCGGGCGGCGGGCGGCGCTGGCGGCGTTTCGAACTGATTTGTCCCGCTGGTTTTCGGCGGCGCGCGACGCGCAAAAAGGGGGGGGGGAATGATTAAGTTGACGACAAGCGGCCCGTTTGCCGGATTCACCCGGAAGGTCGCCCAGGACGTTGAAAAGGCGGCCCGGAAGGCCAAAACGCGCACCACGCGCTTGGCGGCGGACGAAGTTAAAAACGAGATGGGGCGCGTGTTCGACCGGCCGACGCGCTACGCCGTGGGCGGCGTTTGGACCACCGGCGCCAGCGCCGGCAAGC
>CALGOL010000566.1 GCA_937960755.1 uncultured Azospirillum sp. | reverse complement strand
ACCGCGGGCGTCGGCCCCCATGTTGGGCGCGCCGCCAAAGCCGGCGATGCGCCCCTTTGTGGCGGTCGAACTGTTGCCGGCCAGATCGATTTGCAGCGTCGAGCCGATGAACATGTCGCAGGCGTAATGCCCGGCCGCCTGACTGAAAGCGCGGTTGGAGCGCATATTGCCGTCAGGACCGATAAAGAACACGTCGGGCCGCGCCGCCACGTAATCCTCCATCCCGACTTCCGAGCCGAAGCAGTGGACGGATTCGACGAAGCCCGCTTCAATCGCCGGAATCAGCGTCGGGTGCGGGTTAAGCGCCCAATGGGTGCAGATCTTCCCCTTCAGCCCCAATTCGGCGGCGTAGGTCGGCAGCAGCAGTTCAATCGCCGCGGTGTCGAAGCCGATGCCGTGGTTCAGGCGGCGCACGCCGTATTCGGCGTAAATCCCCTTGATGGCCATCATCGCCATCAGCACCTGAATTTCGGAAATCTGCGCCGGGTCGCGGGTGAACAGCGGTTCGATGTAATGCGGCGTCGGCGCCTTGACGACGAAGTTGACCCAATCCGCCGGGATGTCCACCCGCGGCAGCTTGTCCATGAACTGGTTGACCTGGGCGACGACGATCCCGCCCTTGAAGGCGGTGGCTTCGACAATCGCCGGGGTGTCTTCGGTGTTGGGGCCGGTGTAGAGGTTGCCCTCCGCGTCCGCCGCCGCCGCCGCCACCAGCGACACGGCGGGGGTGAGGTCGACGAAGTAGCGGGCGAACAGTTCAAGATAAGTGTGAATGGCGCCGATGGAAACCCGGCCCCCTTCCACCATCTTCGCCAGCCGCCCGGCTTGCGGGCCGGAAAAGGAAAAATCCAGCTTGGCGGCGTGGCCCTTTTCAATCAGGTCGACATGTTCCGGCAGCGCCAGCACCGATTGCACCAGATGCAGGCCGTTGACCCGCGCCGGATCGGTGGCGACCAGCGCGCGGGCGAGAAAATCCGCCTGCTTCTGGTTGTTGCCCTCGATGCAGACCCGCGAACCCGGCTCGATCACCGCTTCCAGCAGGGCGACGATGTCGGCCGCTTCAACCCGCTTGCCCGTCGCCAGCGGCGCCGCCCGTTCCAGCCGGCGGTCGCGGGCGTCCGCCAGCGTCCGCCAGTTGCGGGGGTTGGGGGGGGAGATCATGTTCATGGCCTCAGGTCCCGCGATAGAAGTGGTTCGGCAACCACACGGCGATTTCAGGGATGAAGCACAGCAGCAGAATGCCCAGCGCCATCAGCCCGAGGAATGGCATGGTGCCCCAAATGATGTTGCGCAGCTTGATGTCGGGGGCGATGCCGCTGATGACGAACAGGTTGAGCCCGACCGGCGGATGGATCAGCCCCATTTCCATCAAAATGGTCATCACCACGCCGAACCAGATCAAATCCACGTCCAGCGCCTTCAGCGACGGCAGGATGATCGGCGTCACCATCAAGATGATCGCCACCGGCGGCAGGAAGAAGCCCAGCGCGATCAAAAACATGCACACCCAGAAAATGAACTGCCACTTGCCGAGGTCGAGGGACACCAGCCACTGCGCCGCCGCCTGGGTGATGCCCAGATAGCTCATGACGTAGGTGAACAGAAAAGACGTCGCGATAATCATCATAATCATCGTGCTTTCCCGCACCGCGCCGGACAGGATCGCCTTGACGTCCCCCAGCCGCCCGCCGGCGGCGATCAGGCCGGCCGCCAGACCTTCGGAATAGCCGCGCTTGATGAGCTGCGGAATGCCCGACGAGCCGATGGCCGAACAGGTGGCGGGGCTGGAGCCGCACATCGCGGCGAAGATCGAGCAGGCGAAGACGTTGGCCAGCCCCAGACCGCCGGGAATGCGGTGCATCCAGGCGTTCAGCGCGCTGTAGACGTCGGAGCCCGCCCGAGTCTTGCCGATGGCGGCCCCCATCAACACAAACAGCGGAATGGTCAGCAGGGTGAAGTTGTCGAGTTCGGAAAACAGCACTTCGGCGACGCCCGACAGGTTGGCGGGCGGCATGAAGACGGCCATGAACCCCAGCGCCGACAGCCCAAGGGCGAAGGCTATCGGCATGCCGGAAAACAGCAAAACCAGGGTGACGGCGCCGTAAAGCAATCCGATTTGCGCGGTGGCCATGGGGGTCACTCCTTCCAGACGGCGGCGTCGGCGGGCGCCGGCGGTTCGACGCGGGTGTTCAAGGCGTCGACAATTTGGATGACGATTTGCAGGCTGAGCGTGGTCATGCCCACCGCCATCGACAGGAAGGGTATCCACATCGGCGGGCCCCAAACGCTGTTGGAGACCCGGCCTTCGGCCCAGGCTTCGTGAAACAACTCCCAAGAATTGAAGGCGACGAAGCCGCAAAACACCAGCGACAGCACGTCGCCCGCCAGCATGCGCCATTAATTCACACTCGGCGACAGGACATGCTCGAGCACTTCAATCGTCACGTGACCGCGTTTGAGCTGGGTGAACGCCGCGCTCATGAAAGTGGCGATGATAAGCAGAATGATGCTGGCCTCGATTTCCCAATCGGTCGGCCATTGCAGGAAGTAGCGCACCAGCACTTCAAAGACGATAATCAGGCTGGTGATGATGATGACCACGCCGGAAGCGTAGCCGGCGCAGACGTTAAAGGCTTCGACCGCAGCGGCGAAACGCCGCCACGGCGAAAGGGGGCGCGGCTCGGCCGGCGCCCGCGCAGTCGTCGCGGCGCTCATCTCAACGCACCGACAGCGCCATATCCAGCAATTGCTGGCCGTTCTTCACCCGCGTGGCGAAATCCTTGTAGGCGGAGACCTTGGCTATTTCCAGCCACTCGGCGTACTGCGCTTCGTTCATATCCACCACTTTGGCGCCCGCCTTGGCGAAGACGTCGGCCAGCGCCTGATCGTCGGCCTTGGCTTCCTTGACGGCGAACGGCTCCAACTCGGCGCCCGCCTCCATGACGATTTTTTGCTGTTCCGGCGTAAGGGTTCCCCAGGTCGCCATCGAGATCAGCAGCGGCTCGAACATGAACCAGATGCTCTTGTCACGGGCGGTGGTGACGGATTTGGCGGTTTCCGCCAGCCGGAAGCTGATGAGCGAGGTGCTGGAGGTCAAAGCGGCGTCGAGCACGCCGGTGGACATGGCGTTGTAGATTTCGTTAGACGGCACGTTGGTGACGGCGCCGCCGGCTTCCTTGATCGCCATGTCCATTTCCTTGGAGCCGCCGCGGATTTTCATCCCCTTGGCGCTGGCGGGCGACAGAATCGGTTCGCCGCGGCTGGCGATGCCGCCGGCCTGCCAGACCCAAGCGACGATCTTGATGCCCTTTTCTTCCAGGATGCGCGAAAGCTCCTTGCCGATGGGGGCGTCTTTCCAACGCATGCCCTGTTCGTAGCTTTGGATCATCGCCGGCATCAGGGTCAGGTTGACCTCCGGCACTTCGCCGCCGCCATAGGCCAGCGGCAGCACCGACATATCCAGCAGGCCTTTGCGCAAGGAGCCGAACTGGCTGAAGGTCTTGACCAGGGAGCCGTTGGGATAAACTTCGATCTTCAAACCGCCGTTGGTGCGCTTTTCGACCTCGGCGGCGAACTTGCGCGCCAGACGGTCGCGGAAATCCCCTTCATCGCCGGACGACGCCGGGAACTGGTGCGACAGCTTCAGCGTTTTCGACGACTGCGCCAGCGTCGGCGCGGCGGAAAAACAGGTCATCAGGGCGACCGCCGCCGATGCGGCGGCGATCACGATATTACGGCGATTCGGTTTCATCGTTTCCTCTCACTGTCGGGCGCGGGATATATCTGGAAAAGCGCCGTTGTTGGGCGAGCCTCTTACTGGGCTTTGTGCATGCATATTTGCAAATCTTGTATACAATAATCTTCCTTGTGGACGCAAGGCGGAATGTCGAGTATTCAAACAAATTATCACCCTGAAAGGCGCATGGTCATGGAAGCCGCAGGCACGGTCAGACTCTCTGAACAGCTTCGCGAACGGATTGAGGAGAACATCGTCACCGGCGCGTATCCGCCCGGAACCCGATTGGACGAGGTGGAGTTGGCCGAAACCTTCGGCGTGTCGCGAACGCCGATCCGCGAGGCGCTGATTCAGCTTTCATCGGAAGGCTTTATTGAAATCCGCCCGCGCCGCGGCGCCATCGTGGCGCAAATCGCCCCGGCCCGGCTGTGCGAGATGTTTGACGTGATGGCGGAGCTGGAGGCGATGTGCGGCCGGCTGGCGGCGCGACGCGCGGTGGCGGAGGATATAAAGCGTATCCGGGAAGCGCACGCCGCCTGCCAGTCGGCGCGGGACGCCAACGATCCCGACACCTATTACCGGCTGAACGAGACTTTTCACTTCGCCATTTATGTCGCCAGCCATAACGGCTTTTTGGCGGAGCAGGCGACCGGCTTGCATCGCCGGCTGCGGCCTTACCGCCGGCTGCAATTGCGGGTGCGCAACCGCATGAACAATTCCTTCGACGAGCATAATGCAATCGTCGAGGCCATCGCCCGCGGCGATTCCGACGCGGCGGCGGACATCCTGCGCAGCCATGTCGCGGTGCAGGGCGAGCGCTTCGCCGACCTTATCGCCTCGCTGGCGTCGATGCACCCGGATAAAACCACCGACCCGACCACCGCCATGCGCCGCAGCGCCTAAATAACATAAGCCCTTAATCAATCAAGATTAAGGGCTGCGCCGCATTTCTATGGGATATCTAATATTGCAAAATCAATGACTTGCAAGAATGTGGCGTCCCCTACGGGATTCGAACCCGTGTTGCCGCCGTGAGAGGGCGGTGTCCTAGGCCTCTAGACGAAGGGGACGTCGGGCCGGAGGAGGTTAACTAACCCACCCTGCCCGGCCGCCGCAAGCGCTATTATTCAATTTCCGCCAATTGATCCGCCGTCAGCCAGAACACCTCGCCGAAGCTCCCGGCGGTTTGCAGCCACAAGAACGCCAGATCCTCAAACCGCGCCTCCAGCGCCGGGCGGTCGCGGCCGATCTCGCAAATCAAGCCGCCGCCAGGGGCCAGCCGTTCGCCCGCCGCCGCCAAAATCCGGTTCACCACCTCAAGCCCGTCGTCCCCCGCCGCCAACGCCATTTCCGGCTCGGCGTGATACTCCGGCGGCAAAACCGCCATCGCCGCCGCGTCAACGTATGGCGGGTTCGAGATAATCAGGTCGTATTGCGCGTCCGCCGGCAACGGCTGGAAAAGGTCGCCGAGATAGAGGTTAACCCGATCCTCCAAGCCATGCTCGGCGACGTTGCGCCGCGCCACCTCAAAAGCGTCCGGCGACAGCTCCACCGCGTCAACAATCGCGTTGGGGAAAACCTGCGCCGCCAAAATCGCCAAGCACCCCGACCCGGTGCACAAATCCAGCACCCGGCCAACCGCCTCGACGTCGCCAATCAGGTTAAAACCCTCGCCGCCGAACAGGTTGGAGAACAGCAATTCGCCAATGTACGACCGCGGCACGATCACCCGCTCGTCAACGTAAAACGGCACGCCCTGAATATACGCCTTGTTGAGCAGGTAGGAGGTCGGCTTGCGGGTGACGATCCGCCGCTCGATCAGTTCCAGCAACGCCAGCCGCTCGCGGCGCAGCAATCGGGCGTCCCAATAGGGCTCCAACTGGTCCACCGGCAGGTTCAAGCCTTCCAGCGTCAAAAACACCATGTCGTCAAAGGCGTTGTCGGTGCCGTGGCCGTACGCCAGCCCAGCGGCGCGAAACTGGCTGACGCCGTAACGGATGACATCCCGCACGGTCAGAAGTTCGTCAACGGCGTCAAACGACATCACGTCGGCAGCGGCGGCGGCGGCGGAAGCGTGGGGCAGCGGCATGGGATGAAACCAATCCAGTTAATCGGCGGAGCGGGAGAACGGCCCCCTTACCTAGCCTCCCCCGCCCCGCCCCGCAAGACGTTGCCGCTTAATCGACGGCTTGCAGCGCATCGCCCACCACCGTCGTCAGCCCGTCGATGTCGGCGCGTTCGCAGATGAACGGCGGCGCGAATTGCAGCGTGTCGCCGCCGTAGCGCACGTAATAGCCCGCCTTCCAGCACGCCATCGACACCGCCCAAGGCCGGCGCGCCGGCTCTCCCGGATAGGCCGCCAACTGCACCGCCCCCGCCAAGCCGCAATTGCGGATGTCGGTCACATGCTTCAATCCCTTCAGGCTGTGCAGCGCTTCCTCAAAGTAGGGCGCCAAATCGGCGGCGCGTTCCGCCAGCCGGTCGGCGCGGAACACCTCCAACGCCGCCAGCCCGGCGGCGCAAGCGATGGGATGGGCGGAATAGGTGTAGCCGTGCGGGAACTCCACCATGTATTCCGGCCCGCCCGCCGCCATGAAGGCGTCGTAAATCTCGCGCTTCACCACCACCGCGCCCATCGGCGCCGCGCCGTTGGTCAAGCCCTTGGCGACGTTCATAATGTCGGGAACCACGCCGAAGGCGTCGGCGCCGAACGCCGCGCCGGTGCGGCCGAAGCCGGTGATGACTTCGTCGAAAATCAGCAAAATGTCGTGGCGGTCGCAGATTTCCCGCAGGCGCTTCAAATAGCCTTGCGGCGGCGGCAGCACCCCGGCCGAGCCGGCGAAGGGCTCGACGATCACCGCGGCGATGTTGGAGGCGTCGTGCAGCGCGACGATGTCTTCCAGCGCGTCGGCCAGATGCGCGCCCTCTACCGGTAGGCCGCGGGAAAAAACGTTCTGCGGCAATAGCGTATGCGGCAAATGATCGACGTCGAGCAATTCGCCGAACAGTTTGCGGTTCGGCCCGATGCCGCCGGCGCTGATCCCGCCGAAATTGACGCCGTGGTAGCCCTTGGCGCGACCGATCAGCTTGGTCTTGCCGGCCTTGCCGCGAATCCGCCAATAGGCCCGCGCCAGCTTCAGCGCGGTGTCGGCGGCTTCCGAACCCGATCCGGTGAAAAACACCCGGTCGAGCCCCGGCGGCGTCAGTTCCGCCAGCCTTTCCGCCAGCTCGAACGCCTTGGGGTGGCTGAACTGGAAGGCCGGCGCATAATCCAGTTCTCCCGCCTGCGCCCGCATCGCTTCAACGATTTCCGGCCGGCAATGCCCGGCGCCGCAGCACCACAAGCCCGATAAGCTGTCGAACACCCGCCGGCCGTCGACGTCGATGTAATGGACGCCCTCGGCTCGCGCCAGCAGCCGCGGGTTGGCCTTGAACTCGCGATTCGCCGTGAACGGCATCCAATAAGCGTCAAGGGAAAGCGGGCGGCCAGTCATGACGTTTTCTCCCCGTAGGTATTGTTTTTGCCTGCATCCCATCATAACGCTGGCCGGCGGGGATTGGGCGCCGGTTTTAGAGCCTGTTGGAAAAGTCGCCCGCGGCGTCTCGGCGCCATTGATGTAGACTGCATTGATGTAGACTGCATTGATGTAGACAACGGCGCCTAAGCGCTAAGGGCCGTCAAAGAAAGTGGAGCCGTTCGTTGATTCCGCCTCCGTCCGTCGAAAGCATACGCGCGCGCCTGGAAGGCGGGGCGCACGCGCAGGCCTACGCCGACGCGCTGTTCTTGCTGGGCCGAACGCCGGAAACCCCGGCTGCGCTTGACGCATTCATTCAGGCCGCCACGTGTTGCGAACGCCAAGACGAAGCGCGCGACGTTCTGCGCCGCTTGCGCCACCACATTAACGTCATCGGCTACGCCGTCGCGCAGACGCAGTTATCGCTGCTTGCCGGCGACAGCGCTTCCGCCCGCGCCCATGCCGAGAGCATCGCCTTCCACCCGGACGCGGCGATTGCGCATCTTGGATTGATGATCGCCATCGCCGAGCGGGAGGACGATCCCCAAACGGCGCTTCGCTGGATGCGCGAGCGTGAACGGCGCGTGGCGAACATTCCCTTCGCTTGGGTTCCGCCGCGCTGGGACGTTCAGGGAAAGCTCGGGCGGCACGACGACGTCATTCAAGAAGCCTCGAAGCTGGAGCAATCCATACCCGGCGAATTTGCCGCCGAACGTCGGCTCGTCCGTTTTCATCGCGCCATGGCCCAGCATAACGCGCTGCGGTTCGCAGACAGCGCGGCGGCGGCGCTTGATTTAGCAGATGAATTGGTGAAGGCCGGCCCCCTTCCCGCCGCCCCGCGCCTGGCGCGGATTGGGACGCGACGGCGTCAGCACATCGTCGCCGCGGAAATTGAGAAAATAGCGTTGCTAAGCGATTTGCCGATGGCGGCGCATGCCGGAACGCTGCTCGCCCTTATCCGCGATGGAGATTTTTTTCCGCATGACCAGGATTTCGATCTGGCGGCGATTCCACCGGCGACCAGTGCTACAGTGGCTGGCGCGCTGATCGCCACCGGCGCCTTTCATCGCCGTCCCCAAATGCTCGACACCGGCTCTTTCCTATCGCTGGGCCACAACGCGACCGGATTGGCGGTGGACGTGACGGAGTATCGGCGGGAAGGCGACTTCTTCGTCAGCACGTGGCGCCATCCTTCCGGCGTGATCTTGAGACAGGCGGCGACGCCGGCTTTCACGGTGCGGATGGTCGACCTTCCTGGCGTCGGGCGTCGCCTGCCGTTGCCGGACGCCCCGGAAGATCAACTTCGCGCTGCCTATGGCGATTGGAAAACCCCCGTCGGCGATTTCGATACGCTGGTGGAGGCGCCGAATATTCTGGAATTCACTGACTTCCTGCGCAGCGTCGCGGCGATCCGCCTTGCGGACAGCATGCTGTCTGGCCGGTCGGGGCAGGTTCAGCGAACCGCCCGACGCCTGCTCGCCGCCAACGTCGCGAGCGAACTGATGGAAAAGATTATTGATAAAACTGTCTGATCCTGACGCAAGCATCACGCCGCGCTGGCGTGTCGGATACGCTTCCGGCGCCTTCGACCTGTTGCATGTCGGCCATCTGCGTTATTTAACCGCCGCCGCGGCGCAATGTGATCGCCTGTTGGTTGGAATCCCGGACGACGCGATCATCACTCGGGTCAAGGGACGGCCGCCGACGACGCCGCTGTCTGAACGTCTGGAAATGATCGCCGGTTTCGCCTGCGTGGCGCGGGCGATGCCGGCGACGGTTTCCATGGACGAGACCGAGCGATTCGCCGCCTTCCTCCGCGGCCTCACGGTTGACGCTGTGTTCATCGGGGAGGCGTGGGCCGAGACGCCGCGCTGGTCCCGTCTGCGCCCGGCGCTGGAGGCGTCGGGTATCGCCGTCGTGTTCCTGCCCCACACGCCCGGCGTTTCCTCGACCCTCATCAAAGAACGGGCGGCCGGTTCGCGATGAACGCTCAACGCCGGGCCGCGCCGCGTTATCGCGAGTTGCTGATGGCGGTGCTGTCGGGAACGCCGGCGCCGGTATGCCCGGTGTTCGCCCATCAGCACCACCCGTCGGCGGATCAGGATGGCGAACGCTTGGCCGAAGCCACGCTGGCGTGGCAATCCCGGTTCGACGCCGACCTGGTGAAGATCACGCCGGCGTCAACATGGCAAATTCGCGATTATGGCGTAGAGGATTCGGACGACCCCGGCGATCCGCTGGGACGACGCCGGATCACCCGTCGGGTGGTGACTCGCCCGGACGACTGGCGCCGTTTGCCGCGTCTTGACCCTCACAGCGGCTTTACCGCTCGGATACTGCGCGCCGCCGTGCTGGTGAAACGCGGTTCGCCCGCCGCGCCGGTGTTGGCGACGGTCTACAGCCCCGCCTCTCAAGCCGCCAAGCTTGCCGGAGACGGGCTTTTCGCCGAACATGTCCGCCGGCGCCGGGAAGATGTCGCCGCCGGCCTGCGGACGATCGCCGACAACACCACCCGTTTGATCGCCGCTCTCGCCGACATCGGCGTCGACGGCGTTTTTCTGGCGGCGCAAAACGCCCGCAGCGAGCTGTTTCCCGCTCGCCTTTACGCCGAAGCCTTGCTTTCAGGCGATCTCGCCTGCCTGGACGCGGCGAGCGGCCTCTCCTGCAACATCCTGCACCTTCACGGCGACGGCGTTCACCACGAATTGTTTCAGGACGTCGGCTCCCTCCTGCTGCATCTCGAGGCGTCGTCGGGGAATGCGTCGATTGAAGCGTTGCTGCGGAGCGGAGCGAAGGTCGCCTCCGGGCCTTCCCCAGGAGGCGCGATCAGCGCCGGAAACCGCGACGCCGCCTTGACGGAGGTTCACGCCATGCTGCGGCGGTTCAAAGGGCCGCGTTTCGTGCTGGCGCCGGGATGCACATTGCCGCTTTCCACGCCTGCGGCGAACATCGACGCCCTGTTCGACGCCGCCCGCGCCGAGCGGCCCGATCGCCGGCCGCCCCCCGCCGGATGATGAAATAGGTCCGATCAAATGTTTAGGAAAACGCCAAAAACCCCGCCGGATTAATCCGGCGGGGCGTTTGCAGCAACCGAAGAACCGGGCTGAAATCAGCCGGCGTTCTTTTCGGCGAAACCGCGGCCGGTGGTGCGTTCGGCGATGCGGGCCGACTTGCCGCGACGGTCGCGCAGGTAGTACAGCTTGGCGCGGCGGACGTCGCCGCGGCGGACCAGCTCGATGGAGTCGATGCGCGGGCTGTAGAGCGGGAACACGCGCTCCACGCCTTCGCCGTAGCTGATCTTGCGCACGGTGAAGGACGAGTTGACGCCGGCGTTCTTACGGGCGATGCACACGCCTTCGTAAGCCTGAATACGCTCGCGCGTGCCTTCGACCACCTTCACGTTGACGCGCAAGGTGTCGCCCGGGGAGAATTCCGGGATCGACTTCTCGCCCAGCGCCTTGGCGACCTGCTCCTGCTCGAGCTGCTGCAAAATGTTCATCTGACTGACCCTTTTTCTTCCGGCGCGCCTCGCGGCGGACCATCCCTTGTCCAAAACTGATAGTGCCTACGCTTTCACATCCCCGCGACCCGCCAGATAGCGCGACCACAGATCGGGGCGCCGCGCCCTGGTGATCCGTTCCGCTTCGGCCAGCCGCCAGGACCGAACCTTTTCATGGTGCCCGGACAGCAACACGTCGGGCGCCTTACGCTCCACGCCCTGACCGTCGATCCAGACCGCCGGCCGGGTGTAGTGGGGATATTCCAGCAACCCCCGCTCAAAACTCTCTTCTCCGGCGGTGTCGACATTGCCCATCACGCCGGGCAGCAGCCGCACCACCGCGTCGATCAGGCACAAGGCCGCCGGCTCGCCGCCGGACAGCACCATGTCGCCGAGGCTGACTTCCTCCAGCGCATGGGCTTCAAGCACCCGCTCGTCCACCCCTTCGTATCGGCCGCACAGCAAGGTGACCACCTCCGCCGCCGCCAGCTCCTTCACCAGTTCCTGGTTCAAAAGCCGCCCGCGCGGGCTCAGGTAAATCCCCCGCCCCAGACCGCCCGGCCGCAACGCCAAGTCGTTTAGCGCCGCATCCAGCACGTCCGGCCGCATCACCATGCCGGCCCCGCCGCCCAAAGGCGCATCGTCGACGGAGCGGTGTTTATCGCGCGCGTACCCGCGGATGTCCACCGTTTCCAACGACCAAGCCCCGTTGGCCAACGCCTTGCCGGCCAGCGAAAACCCCAAACTGCCGGGAAACATCTCCGGAAACAGGGTCAACACGCGCACGCTCCAGGCCAACGGCCCGTCCGCTCCGTGGTTCACCCCGGTTCTCCTTCAACCATCCCGGCGTCATCCAGATTTTCGCCGCGAACCTCGATCTCATCCGGCGGACGAACGACGATCCGACCGCCCTTGACGTCCACCAGCGGAACCGCCAGCCGGGAAAACGGCAGATGCGCCGTGCGCCCGTCGGCCTTGCGCAATTCCAGCACGTCGCCCGCGCCGAAATCATGCACCGCCGTCACCTTGCCGAAGAGTTCGCCGTCGTCCGTTTCAGCCCGCAGGCCGATCAGGTCGGCGTAATAGAACTCTTCCTCCTCCGGTTCCGGCAGGGCGGCGCGCAAGGCGTAAAGCTTGGCGCCTTTCAGCGCTTCGGCCGCGTTGCGGTCGTCCACCCCGTCCAGTCGCGCGACGAACACCCCGTCCTTCGGAACCCCCGACAGCGCCACTTTAAAGCGGCGCTTGCCGGCCTCGTCGAACAAGGGGCCGTAAGCGGCGACGTCGGCCGGTTCCTGGGTGAAGCTTTTCAGCTTGACCTGCCCCCGCACGCCGTGGGCGCCGACCACCTTGCCGACGCAAACCATCGGCTCGCTCGCCGCAACGCTCATGACGCGACCCTAACCGGCGGCGCCAAATCAGCCTTCGGCGGCCAGGGCGGCGGCCTTTTCGGCGCGCTCCTTGGCGCGTTCCAGCGCCTTGGCGCCCGGCGCCGACTTCTTCGGGGTCTCGCGGATCGCCGGCTTTTCGATCAGGCCGGCGTTCGCCAGGAACAGCACGACGCGGTCGGTGGGCTGGGCGCCCGACGCCAGCCAATACTTGGCGCGCTCGGCGTCGAGCACCAGGCGCTGCGGGTGATCGCGCTCGACCATCGGGTTGTAGGTGCCGATCTTTTCAACGAAGCGGCCGTCGCGCGGGCTGCGGGCGTCGGCGACGACGATGCTGTAGAACGGGCGCTTCTTGGCGCCGCCGCGGGCGAGACGAATCTTCAAAGACATTTGTTCAACCTAACTTTCTTGTTCAACACGAGGTTAAAACGACCGGGCCGGCGACGGATCACCGACCCAAGAGGTTCTTGGGCAGAATGCCTTGCAGCCCGTGCCGCATGACGCCTTTCTGACCCAGCTTTTGCACCTTTTTCATCATGGTGCGCATATCTTCGAACTGCTTCAGCAGCTTGTTGACGTCCTGAACGCTGACGCCGGCCCCAGCGGCGATGCGCTTGCGGCGCGACGCCTTGATGATGTCGGGGCGCTTGCGCTCCTCCTTGGTCATGGAGGAGATAATCGCCTCCTGACGCTTGAGCACGCCGTCGTCCAGCTTCTTGTCTTTAAGCTGTTCTTTGATCTTGCCGACGCCGGGCAGCAGTCCCATCAGGCCGGACATGCCGCCCATCTTGCGGATCTGCTTCAACTGCGACGACAAATCGTTCAAATCGAAGCTCTGGCCGGTCTCGAACTTCTTCGCCAGCTTTTCCGCTTCGGCCTGATCGATGGTCTCGGCGGCCTTTTCGACCAGCGACACCACGTCGCCCATGCCGAGGATGCGGCCGGCCAAACGGTCGGGGTGGAAATTCTCCAGCGCGTCGACCTTTTCGCCGACGCCCAGCAGCTTGATCGGCTTGCCGGTGACGGCGCGCATCGACAAGGCGGCGCCGCCGCGGGAATCGCCGTCCACGCGGGTCAGCACGATGCCGGTGACGCCGACGCGCTCGTTAAAGCGCTGCGCGGTGTTGACCGCGTCCTGACCGGTCATGGCGTCGACCACCAGCAGGGTTTCCGCCGGCTGGGCGACGTCGCGCACCTGCGCGACTTCGGTCATCAATTCTTCGTCGATGGCGAGGCGGCCGGCGGTGTCAAGCAACACCACGTCAAAGCCTTGCAGGCGGCCCGCCTCCAACGCGCGGCGAGTAATCTGCACCGGGGTCTGGCCCGGCACGATGGGCAGGGTGGCGACGCCCACCTGCTCGCCCAGCACCGCCAACTGTTCTTGCGCCGCCGGGCGACGGACGTCGAGCGACGCCATCAGCACCTTTTTGCGCTCTTTATTCTTGAGCCGCAGGGCGATCTTGGCGGTGGTGGTGGTTTTGCCCGAGCCTTGCAGACCGACCATCAGCACCGGAACCGGCGGCACGGCGGCGAGGTTGATTTCCTCGCCCTGCCCCAGCATCTCGACCAGATTGTCGTGAACGATCTTGACGACTTGCTGGCCGGGGGTGACCGAGCGCAGCACTTCCTGACCGACCGCGCGCTCCTTAACTCGGGCGATGAAGTCCTTGACCACCGGCAGCGCGACGTCGGCTTCCAGCAGCGCGACGCGGACTTCGCGCAGCGCCGCCGACACGTCTTCTTCCGTCAGCGCGCCGCGACGGCGCAGCCGGTCGAAGATGTCGCCAAGACGTCCGCTCAAGCCCTCGAACATGCCTTTGTCAGCTCCCGTAAATTCGGTTTTCCGCCCGCTCGTTCGCCGTCGCCCCAAACGAAAACGCGCCAGTGCGCGAAACTCGCGGACTGGCTGCCCCGACCGCTTTGCGGTCTGTTGAGGGTCTGGCGAAACGAAAACGCCGGAAAGGCGGACTGTGTAGCCCCCGCTTCCCGGCGTGTCAATGAAAAAACGGCTTATTTGCTGGGCAATCGCCTTACGCCGCCGCCCGCATGTCCTGCAGGAAGCGCTCGACCTGGGCGCGGAGGTCCGACGAGGCCGCGGCCATGCTGCGGGACGCTTCGGCGACGCCGTCCATGCGCTGGCGGGTGTCGGCGGCGGCGTTGCTGACCGACGAGGCTTCGTCGCTGATGACCCTGGCGCCGTCGGCGGTTTCGCTGATTGAACGGACGATTTCGCCGGTGGCGGCGTGCTGCTGCTGCACCGCCGCCGCGACATTGGCGGAAATCCGGTCGATTTCGTCGATCACCGTGCTGATTTCGCCCACCGCGCGAGCGGCCTGTTCGGTGACGCCGCGCATGGTTTCAATTTGCTTGGTGATGTCTTCGGTGGCCCGCGCCGTCTGGTTGGACAGGCTTTTCACCTCCGACGCCACCACGGCGAAACCTTTGCCCGCCTCTCCGGCGCGCGCAGCTTCAATGGTGGCGTTGAGCGCCAGCAGATTGGTTTGACCGGCGATGGCGCCGATCATGCCGACGATTTCGCCGATGCGTTCCGACGCCGCCACCAGTTCGCGCACCGTGGCGGTGGTTTCTTCCGCCCGGTTACGGGCTTGGGTGGAAACCGTGGTCGCCCCCGCCGCCAGACGGCCGATGTCTTCAATCGACACCGAGAGCTGCTCCGACGCCGAGGCGACGGCTTGGGCGTTGGAAGAGGTTTGCCCCACCACGGTTTGCATGTGGGCGGCTTCGCCGGCGATGCCGTCGGCGGCCTTGGCGGTGACGCCCACCGCCTCCATCACCCGTTGCGACGATTGCGCCACCTGATCCGCCAGCGCCAGGACGCTGCGCTCGAAGGCGTTCGCCAATTCCTGCTGACGGGTGACGACGGTCCAAGTGACCATGGCGCCATCGGGGCGCCCCTGACCGTCGGTCATCGGGCTGACCCGCTGGTCGATGACCTCATCCCCCAGCGTCAGACGCGCACTGCCGCCGCCGGCCCGTTCAAGTTCCGCCAGCGTGCGGCCCTTGACCGCGTCAGGCGCGAAGGGCAGAGCCGACGCCACCCGGCGCAGCAAATCGGCCGCCGACTGGTTGACATAGCAGATGCGGCCGTCCTGACAGACGATCATGGTGGCGGCGGGCATTTTTTCAACCATCTGTTGAAGTTGGAAGGCGTGGCCCACCTCGGTCTTCAAACGGCCCAAAGCATTGTGAATGCGGGAAATTTCATCCTTGCCGGAGCCGGCGGGCACGTCGGCCGACACGTCTCCTTCGGCGATGCGCCGAATGATGTCGGCGGCGCTCGCCACCGGGCGGGAGATCGAGCGGCCGATCCGCCACATCAAAACCGCCATGACGACGAGAATGCCCACCACCCATGACGCGCCGGCCAGCACTTCGCTGCGGAACTGCGCTTCGATGTCGTCAATGTATACGCCAGTGCCGAGCACCCAACCCCACGGCTGGAAGCCGGCGACGTAAGACACCTTCGACACTGGCTCCTGCGCGCCGGGTTTCGGCCACAGGTAGCCGACCCAGCCGGCGCCCTTCTGCTTCACCGTATCGACGAAACTGACAAAAATCGGAAAGCCGGCGGCGTCCTTGATGCCCAGCGTATTCTTGCCGTTCAGATCGGGACGAACGGGATGCATCAACATCACGCCCGCCATATCGTTGACCCAATAATATTCCGTGCCGGCGTAGCGCATTTCCCGCACCGCCGCCAACGCCGCCGCCTTCGCTTCCGCTTCGCTGATCTTGCCGGCTTGCGCCATATCATGCTGGTGCTTGATGACGCCCATGGCGGTTTCCACCAGATACTTCAGCTTGTCTTCACCGGCGCCGTGCAGGTTGTTGCGCGCTTGCTGAAGCTGCGTCGCCACCAAAAAAAACAGACCTGTCGCGACGACCAGCGACAGCAGCGCCAAGCGATGCGCAATGCGAAGGTTTGACAGGCCCACCGAACACCACTCCCGCAAAAGAATCATTAGCTCTCGAATAATAAGGCGGATTGTTCTTTAGCACAATAATCCATTTGATGAGAAGCGTGCTTCGTCAACGAAAAGCGCATCCCTGCGCTGAATTCCCCAGGAATGTATAAAAATTTAACAATATTTGCGCGGATTGCCGATAAAATTATGACAAATATAGTTTAGCATTTACTGCAACTAAGGCGCCGTCCTTTTCGGCAGACTCAAGGGAATCAACGCGCAACAGCGCCAACGCCAGCCCGTCGCGGCCGCTGCGCAGCTCCCCCGCCTCCTGCTCGCCCAAAAGCACCGGCGTTCCGGCCGGCGGCAAATCGCCTTCGACGCGCACCGTGACGAGGCGCTTTTTCACCAGCCCGCGATATTTGGTGCGCGCGGTCAACTCCTGCCCCATGTAGCAGCCCTTGTCCCACGACAAAGCGCCCAGCGCGTCCATGTTGTTTTCCAGCGCGATGGATTTTTCCGCCACCAGATCGCGGGCGCCGTCGGGAACGCCCAACGCCAGCCGCAGCCGGTCATAGTCGGCGAAATCGGCCGCCGGGAGATTGAACAGGTTTTCCGCCGTCTCGCGCGGCGCCAGCGCCCGCACGCCAAGCTTTTCCGAACGCGGATCGACCGCCGCGACGCCGCCGCCCGGCAGAATCACGGCGCCGCC
>CALGOL010000565.1 GCA_937960755.1 uncultured Azospirillum sp. | reverse complement strand
GCATAGCTGCGGCGGCGGCGGCGGTCATTCGCACGCGCAAGCCCAACCGCAGCAGCCGCCCAAGCTGGCCCCCGGCGTCAAGCACATCGTCGCGGTGGCGTCGGGCAAGGGCGGGGTGGGCAAATCCACCACCGCCGCAAATCTGGCGTTGGGCATGGCGCTGAACGGGCTGAAGGTCGGCTTGCTGGACGCGGATATCTACGGCCCGTCGATGCCGCGCATGCTGGGGATTTCCGGCCAGCCGTCCAGCGCCGACGGCAAGATTCTCGAGCCGATGGAGAATTACGGCGTCAAGGTGATGTCGATGGGCTTCTTGGTGGACGAAGAAACCCCGATGATCTGGCGCGGGCCGATGGTGATGAGCGCCTTGCAGCAAATGCTGCGCGACGTCAATTGGGGAACGCTGGACGTGCTGGTGGTCGACATGCCCCCCGGCACCGGCGACGCGCAGCTGACCATGGCGCAATCGGCGCCGCTGGCGGGAGCCGTCATCGTGTCGACCCCGCAAGACATCGCGTTGCTGGACGCCCGCAAGGGCATCAACATGTTCCGCAAGGTGGACGTGCCGGTTTTGGGCGTGGTGGAGAACATGAGCTATTTCTGCTGTCCCAACTGCGGCCACCGCACCGACGTGTTCAGTCACGGCGGCGCGCGTAAAGAAGCCGAGCGCTATGGCGCCGAGTTCTTGGGCGAAATCCCGCTGGATATCGTCATCCGCGAAACCGGCGACGCCGGACAACCCGTCGTGGCGGCGCAACCGGATTCCGACCACGCCAAGGCCTACCGCGCCATCGCCAAGCGGGTGTGGGAAAAGATTGACCGGGGATCGCAACGCGCCGCGCCGCGCTTCGTCGTCAACTGAACGTGGGGAGAGGGGGGCCGGCGAACGGCCTTCCCTCTTCCGTCAATCATCCATTGGAATGGCGTCGTCCAGCGCCCGGCGCAGCAGCGAACTTTCCGGCTTGCCTAAACTATCGTCCACAGGTTCGGCGAAGCCGCCAGGGACCGGCAAAGCGGCGTTGCGGTAGTAGCTGATAATAAAAACGCGCAATGCAGCGGTCAAATTGGCCGCTCCCCGACGATCATCAATTTCCGAGCATATGCGGTTTATCGTCAGGGCTTCTCGGTCGGCGATTTCATGCAGCGCGCTCCACAACAGCGGCTCCATCCTTAAACTGGTGCGCCGGCCGTTGACGGTCACGTTGCGGCAGACCAAGTGAGCCTGGTTGTTTTTTTTCCGCCCTGCCGTCATGCGTCCGACCGCATCCCTCGTTTTCAAGCCGACCTTCCAGTCGACGATACATCCATTTATATGACTTATCTGCCCCTACCGCATCAAGTGCGAAGGCGTCGTCACCCTAAACAAAGACGTAAAGGTTGTGGCGCCGCCGGACGAACCCGGCCGACTCGGGCGCGTCGCCCTTTGAAAAATGCGCAGCAAGGGCTTTTCATCCGCGGTCATCCGGTCTACCCATGACGACGCAACCCAATAGGCTGGTTCCATCAAGCGGGAGTAGCGGGCGTGAAACGGTGGGCGTTGCTGATTGCGGCGGGCGTTCTGAGCGCGGCCGGCGCGGCTTTCAGTCAACCAATGGGCGAACGGCCGGCGGGCGATCAGTTGGCGGGCGATCACTCGGCGGCGGGCGACGCGGCGGAAAAGGCGCGGCGGGCGCAGCTTGAAACCCTGCGGGCGACGGTGCTGGGAC
>CALGOL010000564.1 GCA_937960755.1 uncultured Azospirillum sp. | reverse complement strand
AGACGTTCAACGGAGCCGCCGGCGCCGGCCAGCAGCAATGGGGCGAGAGACGTCATCGACCGTATCGCCCGATCAATCTTCGATCGTGACGATTTTACCGAGTTGCGCCACCGTCAGGACGCGCTTCACCTGCCCCTGAGCGCTGCGCAGCACCAAATTCTTGTCAGCGTTGGCGAGTTCCTCGCGCGCGATCAGCAGCATGCCGATGCCGGCGGAATCGACAAATTCGAGCGCCGAGAGATCAAGGATGTGCCGCTTGCCGGAAAGTTGCAGCATTTCCCGGATCAGGCCGCGAAGCTTGGCGTGGTCGTTAAAGGTCAGACGGCCGCGCAGCCGCACGATGGTGTCCTGATCCTTGGATTCGATGCCGTAATCCATCGAGACGTCCTCTGAAGAGTTGTCGCCGCAAAACGTAAGCAGCAAAGCGGCTGCGGCCGCGTCGGAACAATGTGTCAGAATAACTCTATGTCGTCTTCAACTTGGTCGTCGTGAGCGACCGCGCCAAGATCCAGCACGCCATGTTCGTCCAAAGCGGAGCCTTCCATCAACAGTTTGCGCACGAAGCGCTGGCGCATTTCACTCAATTTGAAGCCGTGCAACAGCGCATCCAGCCATTCTTGGGGTTTTTGAACCTCAACGCCGGCCGGCATTTCGGCCAAGGTGCGCTGCTCCAAATCGTTCAAGCCGGCCGACATGATCGCCAAGCTGTCGTTAACCGCTTCGATGCGTTGCTTGGTCAAATCCTGAAACTGCATGCGCGTCACCATCATGCCGATGGTGCGCGACATCTCGCTGGAATCCGACGCCGCCGTCTCCAGCACCTCTTGGAAATGGGTGGTTTGGGCGACCAGGCTTTCCATGGTCTTATCCAGACGCTCTTTCGCCAGCATCTGCGGCGACATGTCGGTGTCGGCGATGCCGCGCAGAATATCGTGGCCGTTGCGCACGCCCGTCACCACCGCCGACACTTTGGCGCGCATCCGCTCGGCCAGTTCCGCCGTAGTGCGCGACAGGTGCCGCACCTCCTGCGCCACCACGGCGAAGGTGCGTCCGGCTTCACCGGCGCGACTCGCTTCGATCGTGGCGTTGAGCGCCAGAAAGTTGGTTTGCCGGTTGATCGTATCGATGTCGGCGATGGATTTCTCAAGCTCCACCACTTCGCCCTGAACGTCGTCCAGCAGATAGACCATGTTCATCGCGCGGGTGGAAAGCTGGACGATGTTGGCGATCATTTCGGCGATGGCGTCCTGCATCGACACCACCAGTTCGGCCAACGGCATGCGCACGCCGTCAATTAGAACGGAATCGCTGAGCTCGACAATTTCCCGCACGCGCTGCGACTGACTGAGCGCATGCTCCGCCAGATCGCGAAACCGGGACGACAGTTCAATCGTCGAATCTTCCACATGGGATGACGTGCGGTTAAGCTCGACCTGTATCGCCTCCAACGTGCGGCGCTGGATATCGGCGAAGCCCAGCCAAGTCGCTAAAAGCTGATAATCGACGACCACCGCCGGCCGTTCGTGCGGATGCGCCTCCAACGCGACGCCGTTCGCCAAGGCTGGCCCGCCGCCCGCCTCCGCCATCGGGCCCCCCGGCGCCAACCGCCTGTCAAAAGCCATCGCTGACGCCCCCGTTCCTTGCGCTTAGTCGAATAACCTCCTGAGACTTACCGATTATCGACGGGCTTGTCCATCCATTGACGGCGGCGGCGCAGCATGCCGCGGCGAACGTGACGGGAACGGCGCCTATGCTTCCGCCGCCCGCAGCATCTCTGCGGCGATTTGCGACAGCGGCATTTCCGCCACCACCGCGCCGCTTTCCATGGCGGCGCGCGGCATGCCGTACACCACGCAACTGCTTTCCTGTTCGCCAACCGTATGACACCCGGCCTTGCGCATGGCGAGCATGCCGGCGGCCCCGTCGCGACCCATGCCCGACAGGATCACCCCCACCGACCCCGACCCGGCGGCCGCCGCCACCGATGAAAACAGCACGTCCACCGACGGGCGATGACCCGACACCGGCGGCGTGTCCTGCAAGCGGCAGTAATAGCCGCGAGAATCCTTAGCGACCGTCAAATGGCGATCCCCCGGCGCGATATAGACTTTGCCGATCTCCAGCCGCGCCCCTTCGGTCGCCAGCGCCACAGCGGGCTCCGACAGCGCATCCAGCCGGGCGGCGAAGCTGGGGACGAAATGCGGCCCCATGTGCTGGGTGACGACGATGGGCGGACAATCCGGCGGCATGGCGGTCAACAAATCGCGAATGCGCTCAACCCCGCCGGTGGACGCGCCAATGGCGATGAAGCGCTTGAACGTCCCCTTGCCGCGGGCTTTGATCCGCCCCTTGCCGGTGGCGGCGGCGTGGGCCCGCGGGGCGGACAACCGGGCCGCGGATGCGACGCGGATTTTATCCACCAGTTCGCCGGCCATCGCCTCCATGCCGCGACCGTCGGAGCCGTCGGGCTTGGCGACGCAATCGACGGCGCCCAGCTCCAACGCGCGCACCGCGGCTTCCGACCCTTCGCGGGTCAGGCTCGACACCATGACCACCGGCATCGGCCGCAGGGTCATGATCTTTTCCAGAAAAGAAATGCCGTCCATGCGCGGCATTTCCACATCCAGCGTAATAACGTCGGGATTCTTGGCCTTGATGACCTCGCGCGCCTCATAGGGGTCGCGCGCCGCGCCCACCACCTCGATGGCGCCGGAGCGGGACAGCAGTTCGGTCAGCATCTGCCGCATCAGGGCGCTGTCGTCCACGATGACGACACGGATCGGCTTCGCCATGGCGTTATTCTTCCTCAAACAACTCTATTTCGCCTTCCCCAACGCCGCGCGCCGCCAGCCCTTCGCGATACAGCCGTTCGCGCCGGCCGGCCCCTTGCATCGCTTCGGGCCGCAACAAGCGGCGGATCGCCCGGCCGGCGGCGGGAAAATAATGCACCCGCCGCGCCGCCGTTCCGCCAAGATCAACGCCCGCCAGGGTGAGCGATTCTTTGCTAATGTAGTTTAACACAAAACGGGCGTTGGCTTCGCCGATATCGTAGCGCGACTCGATCACCCGCGCGCCGCCGAAAACTTTTACAATCATTCGGTCGCGCCGCGCGCCTTGCGACAGCAGGGCGTTTATCAGCCGCTCCATCGCCACGCCGCCGTACCGCGCCGCCGCGTCCGCCAAATCAGCGCCGCCGGAAGCAGGGCCCTCCGGCAGCAAAAAATGGTTCATGCCGCCGATGCGGGCGACCGGGTCATGGATGCAGGCGGCCACGCAACTGCCCAACGTCGTCACCATCATCACGTCTTTGTCGTCAGACACCAGATGATGGCCAAGATACACCTTCCAGGCGCGGGCGCGAAACTCCGGGTTGACGAAACCGTCGACCCGCGGGCGGCGGCCATTGGCCGCAGGGCGGTGACTGGGGCTCACCGGCTTACAGCTTTCGGTAGATGGTGGCGCCCACCTGATCGAAACGATCCGACACGCCGTAAAGGCTTTCCGAATGCCCAAGAAACAGGTGCGCCGCAGACGGCAGCAGATCGGCGAATTTGTTGATGACGTGGCGGCGGCCGTCGCGGTCGAAGTAAATCAGCACGTTGCGGCAGAAGATGGCGTCGAACGGCCCGCGCATCGGCCACGCTTCCAGCAAATTCAGCGGCTTGAAGGTTATCAGCCGTTTCAGTTCGTCCGACATCACCGCCGCCGGCTCGCCGCGCTCGTCCCGGCAGCGGCGGACATGGCGGTCCCGCATCGCCCCCGGAATCGTGCCGATGACCTCTTCCGAATAGCGTCCAGCCTTGGCGGTCGCCACCATCCGGGTGTCGATGTCGGTGGCGAGGATGCGGGCGTCCCAGGCGCGCAAGTCAGGAAACGCCGCCGCCACCACCATGGCGAGGGTGTAGGGCTCCTGCCCCGACGAGCAGCCGGCGGACCAGATGCGCAAACGGCGCTCGCCGCCAAGCTCGGCGCGCCGCCGCGCCTCCGGCAACACCCGGTCCCGCAAATAATCGAAATGGTGAGATTCGCGGAAAAACGCGGTCAGATTGGTGGTCAGCGCGTTGACCAGCATGCCGACTTCGCTTTCGCCCGCCTCGCTGTCCAGCAGGTCGCAATAGGCGTCGAAATCCGGCAGCCGCAGGTCGCGCAGCCGCCGCGCCAGCCGGGCGTAGACCATCTCCATCTTGTGCGGCGCCAGCGATATCCCGGCCAGCCGGTAAATCAGCCGGGCGATGCGGTCGAAATGCGCGCGATCAAAGGCGAATTCGCGGCCGCCGCCGACTGCGCCCGCCGATAGGTCCCGCCGCGCCGCCGCCCCCGGCACGGGCGTTATCCCCGCACCGCTTCGTCGTCGCCGGTTTCGGCGGCGAACAGCCGCTCCACCGACAACAGCGTGACCATCCGGTTGTCGGCGGTGTAAAGCCCGCTGAGATATTCCGCGTCCACCAAGCCGGTCTCCATGTCCGGCGGCGGCTTGATGGCGGAATGGTCGATGGCGAGGATGTCGGAAATCGCGTCCACCAGAATGCCGCGGGTGCGTTCGCCCACCTGGATCACCACCACGACGTGACGCGGCGTGACCTGGGTCGGGCCGCCGCCAAAACGGGCGCGCAGATCGAAAATCGGAATGATGATGCCGCGCAGGTTGATGACGCCGCGCACGTATTCCGGCAGGTTGGGCAAGCGGCTTTCCTGGGTCCAGCCGCGGATTTCCCGCACCGCCAGAATATTGACGCCGTATTCCTCGTCGCCCACCGTGAAGGTGACGTACTGTTCTTCGTGCGAGTCGAATTCGACGGTTTCCGCTCGTTGTTGCCCGACGGCGGCCAGCGCGGTGGATGTGCTCATCATGTCGTTACGACCTCGTCTCAAACCGGTGCGGGAAGGGCGGCCATGGGCGGCGGGAGCGCTGCGGCTTGCAGGGCGGCG
>CALGOL010000563.1 GCA_937960755.1 uncultured Azospirillum sp. | reverse complement strand
CGATCATGGCGGCGCAGGCCGCAACCGCAACGTCTACCCGGCTGCGCGGCGAAGCCAACGCCTACAACCGCATCACTATCGACGCGGATGAGATCATTTGTGAGGCGCTGGCGTGGGATGGCGCGCGTTTTGCGCCGGTGCGGCGTCACTGCATGCGCCGTCATGCGCGTCCTGCGGGTTGAGCCGCAGGCGCCAAAGGCTTAACATCGCCGCTCATTCATTTTCCAATACCGACGATTTGCAGACGCCATGACCCAGCCCCCCGCCACCGGCGCTTTCCCGCGCACCCGCCTGCGCCGCAACCGCGCCGACGCCTGGACCCGCCGTCTTGTGGCGGAAAACCGCCTGACGGTGGATGATCTGATCTGGCCGGTGTTTGTTGTCGAAGGCGACGGCTTGCGTCAGCCGGTGGCCTCTATGCCCGGCGTGGAGCGCATGACCATCGACCAATTGGTCGAAGACGTGGCGCTGGCCGCCGGTCTGGGCGTCGGCTGCGTCGCCTTGTTCCCGGTTCTGGGCGCCGACGCCAAGTCGGACACGGCGGAGGAAGCCTGGCGGGCCGACAATCTGATGCACCGCGCCATTCGCGCGCTGAAATCGGAATTGCCGGAGGTCGGTTTGCTGTGCGACGTGGCGCTCGACCCCTACACCAGTCACGGCCATGACGGTTTGATGGCTGACGGCAAGGTGTTGAACGACGAAACGGTCGAAGCGTTGTGCAAGCAAGCGGTGGCGCAGGCCGCCGCCGGGGCCGACATCGTCGCGCCGTCGGACATGATGGACGGCCGGATCGGCGCCATTCGCGCCCGGCTCGACGCCGCGGGCTATCAGAACGTGCGCATCTGTTCCTACGCGGCCAAATACGCTTCGGCGTTTTACGGCCCGTTCCGCGACGCGGTGAACTCCGGCGGCTTCCTCAAGGGCGACAAGCGCACCTATCAGATGGACCCGGCCAACAGCGACGAAGCGCTGCGCGAGGTCGCCATGGACATCGACGAGGGCGCCGACATGGTGATGGTGAAGCCCGGCCTGCCCTATCTCGACATCATCCGCCGGGTGAAGGACGCTTTTTCCGTTCCGACCTTCGCCTATCACGTGTCGGGCGAATACGCCATGCTGAAGGCCGCCGCCGCCAACGGCTGGCTGCACTACGACAAATGCCTGATCGAGACGCTGCTGTCGTTCAAGCGCGCCGGCTGCGACGCGATTTTGACCTATGGCGCGGTGGAGGCGGCCCGCCTGCTGCGCGAGGCGGAGGGGTGAAAACACCCCCCCGCCGGCGCTGTCAAAACATGCGCGCGCCTGCTTAAACCGCCGCCGCTCCGGTATGCACAAAGGTGCCGACGTGCTCGCCGCGCAAAGCGGCGGTCAACGTCCCCGGTTTTAGACCGTTGACCACCTGCACCCGTTCGATATGCCGCGCGTTCGCCATCACCTCCAGCAGCGTGCGGTCGAAGGGCAGCGTCCCGGTCGTCTTGGCGAGGTCGGCGGCCGTAGTTTCCCGCAGCAGCGTCGCCTTGTCGCCGTCCGGGCCGTTGGGATCGGCGTCGTACACCCCGTCCACGTCCTCAACGATGGTCAAGCCGGCGGCGCCGAGCGCGTCGGCCAGCAGAAACGCCCCGGTGTCCGCCCGGTGCGACGGAATGCGCGACGTGGGGAATTCATGATGGTGATAGGGCGGAAAGGCGCTGCCGACCACGGCGCGCGCCGCCGCCAAATGAATGGCCAACTGGCCGGCGATGGTGGGATGCTCGACGTACGACACTCCTTCGGGGGCGAGCAGCGAGGCGAGGATATGGCCGTTCTGCCCGGCTTCCGACGCCGCCAACGGGGCGAGCGAGCCCACCGGCAGGCCAAGATCAAGCCCGACGCCGTAAAGATGACGGGCGCGCACGCCGGCCCCGGTCAGGATCAGCAGACGATGTTCCGGCAGCAGTTTGCGGATTTCATCGACGATGGGCAAAATCGCCGCCGCGCCGCGATCCATGATGGCGCGGCCGCCGATCTTCACCACTTGCAGCCAGGGCAAAAGGCGGATCGGCCGCACGCCCGCGACCGGGCGGGTGAGCGCGCCGTCTTGCAGGGTCTGGCTGGCGAGCGCGGAAGCCACATGCTTGATGCTGTTGGCGGATTGAGACATTGCAGAGGGTCCTTCAGCTCGCGGTGATGATGGTGCCGACGTGTTCGCCGGCCAGCGCGCGGGTCAGATTGCCGGGAACAAGACCGTTGATTACTTGCACTAGGCGGATGTGCCGCGACGCCTTCAGCAGGTCGAGCACCGGAAACTCCAGAATGGAATCCTGCAAGCCGCGCGCCTTCATTTCGTCCACCGAAATCTTAGGGATGAAGGTCGGGTTGGTCGCCGTCTTCGGGTTGGCGTCGTAAAGGCCGTTCTCGTCCTTCACATAAATCATCGCCTTGCAGCCGAACTGTTCGGCCAGCAGAAAGCAGCCGGCGTCTGTGCGATAGGGCGGAATCACCCCTTCCGCCGATGGGCGCATCCATAAGGAGTAAGGCGGCATGCCGCTGAAGATCACCGCGTTCACTTCCGCCAGCGACAAAGGCACGGTGGACAAGCCCGCCCCGCCGACCACCGGAATCCCGTGCTTGGCGAGAAGCTGCCCCAGCATCGCCGCGTTCTGGTCGGCGACCGATGCGCCCAACTGCGACAGCACGCCAGCCGGCAGGTTCAGCCCGGCGGCGATGGAGTAAAGATGCCGCGCGCGGGTGCCGGCGCCGGTGCCGATCAACAGCTTATGCGCCTTACGGGCGGCGGCGATCTCATCCACCAGCGGATAAACCGCGGCGCGACCACGGTCGATGACGCTCTGTCCGCCGATTTTAATCACCGCGGCGTCGGGAAGGATGCGGAAATCCGCCGCCGCTTCGGCGGCGGCCAGCAATTGGGCGTCAGTCAACGACCGCTGCATCAGGAGCGTTTCCAGCTCCGTCGTGTTGGATGTCGTCACGTTGGACATGGGGGAAGGCGTCCTTTTCGTTAATGCGCTAAAAGCGGCTTACCGAATGTTCGACACCCAAGCTAAGAAATGTCAGCGCTATATACAACAAATATATATCGAGCAGCCGCACAACAGCGCGCTAGCCGGCTATCAACAGAATATTGCGCACAGCATGGTCACTATGCTGTTATCGTTAGCAATTCCGGTGAGAGAAGCAATGATGGACGTCTCAAGCAAATGTTCAGCGCGCCCGCGGCGGCCCAGCGCGGGCGGCGCGAACCGCAGCGCAGCGCTGAGCATAGCGATGCTCGCGGGCGCGCTCGTCGCCATGAGCGGGCGGGCGCAAGCGGCTCAGCCCGCGAACGGACCCGGCGGAGACTGCGCGGTGGTGCGGGATTATGACGACGGCACGACGATGGTGTTGGACGCCAACACGCCGGGACGGCTGTTCATCGGCCTGACCAATCCCGATTTTCCGGTTCCGGCGCTGACGAGCCGCACGGTGAAAATGTCGGTGGACGACGGCTTGGTTTACCGTTTGCCGGCGGCGGCGATTCCCTACGGCTTCGTTGTCGAGATGAAAGACGACGAGTTAACCCGCACGCTGTTGCGCAACGGCCGCTGGCTGGATTTTTCCGCTGTCGAGGAGCTGCGCTATTCCCTGGAAGGCTCCGGCGAAACGCTGGCGGCGCTGTTCGATTGCCGCCGCCCGGCTGCCCCCCCGGCGG
>CALGOL010000562.1 GCA_937960755.1 uncultured Azospirillum sp. | reverse complement strand
GAAAAGGTGGATTCCGGCCTTCGCCGGAATGACGGAGAAAAGTTAAGAACGCCACCAAAACCGCAGATGTGTAAATCCGATAGCACGCAAGGGGATGGGGTTGTTTTTCTAAAAAACTTACCGCTTTTTCGGCGCAGCGTCGCTTGTCCTTGCGCGTCGTCTTCTTCATAATCGCGAGGCGTGCGGGGATGAAAGGGCGGTAAAGTGGCGAAACCAAGCGGCGGCGAGATAAAAATTGATTCGCGCGAAGCCTTGGAGGCTTGGCTGTTAGACAAGCCGCGCGCGGTGGTACAGGCGATCGCGACGCGGGCGGCGTTGAGAGTGCTGCCGCTGGTCTGTGGAGACCCGGCGGCGAAACAAGGCAGTCGGTCGAGCGATAGCTTACTGTTCGCGACATTTCGATGCATGGATATATTGTCTGTCGCAACCGCTGAAAACGTGAACGCGGATATAAAACGAGCTTCCTCCTTCGCAGCCAGCGCTGCCTTCGCCTCTTCCTACGCCGCCCGCGCCGCCTCCCATGCCGCCAGCGGCATCTCCAGCGATTTCTACTTAGATGGTGCCGTCCACTTTGCCGTCTACGCCGCCGACGCCTCCACCTTCGCAGCCTCCGGTATTTCCATTTGGGCCGCTGCTGAGGCCGACTGCCGCCAATTTGACGACGGCGGGTCGGTCGTCGGGGTGATGCGCATGCCGATTTGGCATGGCATAGCGCCGGATTGGGCGCGGGTGGCGTGGCGGGCGACAACTGAAAACCCAGTTTTGCAAAATGCCGGTTTCGCGCCGTGGTTCAAATGGTATGAGGGAATCGCCGGTCTCGACGGCGGTCCCACACGCGACATTTTTGGTCCTGAACTGTCGCTAAAAATTGCCTTGCAGCCCGATGACTGGTGGGAGCGGGGTCCGGAAGCGGTCAACGCCGACATCGCCCGTTGGCTGGCGGAAAAAGAAGGCGAAGCGCCCGAAGAGGAACCCGAACTCGCCGCTGAAATCGCTGAAGTCGGCGAAAATCCGCCGCGACAGCGCCCGGCGGCCTATCGTTTCGCTTGGCGCGGCGGCAAGTTGGCCCCGTTGCCGCCCGATGCGGCGCAAGACGCCGCCGACGCCGCGGTGATGCTGGACGAATTGCGCCGCAAGACGGCGGAATTCGCCGAACGGCTGACCGGGCGCAATTACGAACCGCGCATCGCCCGCTCGATGGAGTTGCTGCGGGCGGCGCTGCCGGAAGATTTGGCGACGGTCAATCCTGGTCTGCTGCGCTCCCGCGGGCGCAGCATCGAAAACGACGCTGTGTTCTTCGCCGCCTCCGACGAGTTGCCGGAGGACGTAAAGTCCCATCTCAGCGACCTCGCCGGCTCGCTGCGCGATTTATTGGTTTGCTATCCGCAAATCCGGGAAAAAGAACTGGCGGCCCGCTCCCTTGATCTTATCGGCGCCGATGTCGACCAAGTGTTGCGCGACCTGACGGCGACGCACAACGGAGCGGCGGCGGCGCCCGACGTGGTGGCGGCGGAAACCGTGGAAGCCCTCGACGCCATGGCGCAAGCGCCGGAGGACCCCGCGACCTTCGCCCGCAGCGACGCCGGTCGGCTGTGGCTGGCCGACCGCTTATTAGTGGCGGGTAATTATCTGGCGGAACTGGCGCGTGGCGCCACCACGGTGGTCTACGACGGCCTAGCGCAAGCGGGGACCAAAGCCGGCGACGCATGGCGCGAGGTGCGGCCGAAACTGGTCGACGGCGCCGTCACCGGTTTGGAAGGTCTGAACAAGCCGGAAATCTTCTGCGGTCTCGTCGGCGCTTTGGCGGGCGCAACCACTAACGCGAATTATCTAATCGGGCTTTTGGGCTACCCGCTCTTAAAGCCGATGATCGAGCGGGCGATAAAGCACTTGAAAACCCTCGCCGCAAAACCGCCCGATGACGGCTGATTCACGGTCACGCCGCCCCGGTCATCATCATGCCCAAAGCCCGGTCGTCCGCCGCCGCCGGAGTGGTTTCGCCGACGATGCGGCCGTCGAACATCACCAGCACCCGGTCGGACAGCGCCAAAATCTCGTCAAGGTCGGCGGAAACCAGCAGCACCGCCTTGCCCGACGCCCGCAAAGCCAGCAAGCGGCGGTGGATGAAGGCCGCCGCGCCAATATCAACCCCGCGGGTCGGCTGGCCGGCCAGCAACAGGTCGGGCGCCGCTTCAATCTCCCGCGCCAGCACCAATTTTTGCTGATTGCCGCCGGAAAAACGCGCCGCCGGCAGATCGGGCGCAACCGGCCGCACGTCATAGGCCGCCATCATCTCGGCGCAGCGCCGCCGCACCGCGCCCCAGCGCAAACGCCAGCCGCCTCCTCCCCAGGGTGATCGCGTGGGAGGACTAAAGCCCTTCTCCCCTTGCGGGAGAAGGGTTGGGATGAGGGGCAAACGCTGGCGGATTAAGATTTTTCCGTCCGTCCGGCCGTACGCCCCCTCACCCGGAGCCTGCGGCTCTTCCCTCTCCCGCAGGGGGAGAGGGATATTCACCGTCAAGCGATCATCCTGGCTCCGGCGGCGAACGCGCCCGGATCCACATCGCCCGTCTGATGCTCGAAGAAGCT
>CALGOL010000561.1 GCA_937960755.1 uncultured Azospirillum sp. | reverse complement strand
GACGCCCTCCAGCCAATCGGCCAGCGGCGCGCCCATCGACAGGAACAGGAAAAAGGCCGACAGCCCCGCCTCGACCCCCGCCGCCATCGAAGCGGCGAGCGGATCGTAAGAAGTGACCAGCGCCGTCAGCTTATCCAACCCCAAAAGCCCCAGGCTTCCCCCCGGCAGCGGGGCCAAGGGGTCGACGCCGGGCCGCTCAATCCCCGCCAGCGCCACCGCCGCCGCCAGCACGCCTAACAAAGCGGTGACGGCGCGGCGCAACGGCCGGCGCAACGGGCGGTGGGCCCCCAGCCGCCAACCCCAGGCGATGGGGATAATGACGAACAGATAGGCGGCGTAACCCAACGTTTGGCGCATCAAGTCGGCGACCAACGCCCCCGGCGCCCCCAGCCAGTTCTTGATCTCGCCGCCGCTTCCCGCAGTGTTGAGCGACGGGTCGGACGGCGCGTAACTCGCCAGCAAGGCGAAGATCGCCAGCGCCAGCAGGCCCAGCAGGAAGCCCGCCATTTCTTGCAGCCGCGCCCGCAGCACTTGGCGCATGCGTTCGGACAAGAAAGGTTTGAAACGGCCGCGCTCGGCGTCGGACGGCGGTTTGGCGCCGGCCGATCTCGCGGTTCCGTGCGGGGCGGCGCCGCTTCGGGCTGATTCGGGCCGGGCTGATCCGGTGGTCTTGGCGGCGGTCATCGCCCGATGCTCCCGATTAGGTCAGCAGACGGACCATGGTTTCGCACGCTTCGCCCACCGCCGCAACGTCATGCACCACGGCGACGCGAATGTAGGGCTGGCCGGGGTTGCGGCCGTCCCGGTCGGGCTGGGCGAGGTATGCGCCGGGCAACACCCTTAAACCACCGTCAATCCACAATTTTTTGGCGGCGTCCTCGCCGTCGCCGACGTCCAGCCACAAGAAGAATCCCCCTGCCGGACGGCGGTAGCCCAGCCGGCCGTCGAGAATCGCTTCGGCGCGGGCGAACTTTTCGACATAGCGGGCGCGATTCTCGATCACATGGGCGTCGTCGGACCACAGCGCCGCCGCCGCCGCCAGTCCGGGCAGCGAGGTGCCGGCGTTGGCGTAGTTGCGCAGCCGGTTGAAGGCGGCGATAAGGGCGGGATCGCCAATTACGAAACCGGAACGAAGCCCGGCTGCGTTTGATCGTTTCGATAGCGAATGGAAAACCAGCAGATTATCCCACGGGCTTTTGGCGTATTCGACATCAAGCGCCGCGGTGAAAGCGCCGGCCGGCGGCGCGTCGAGATAGATTTCGGCGTAGCATTCATCCATCGCCAGCACGAAGTTCCACCGCCGCGCCAGCGCTATGGCGCGTTTAAGATAGTTTAGATCGGCGGCGGCGCCTTGCGGATTCGACGGGCTGCACAGATAAAAAATCGCCGTGCGCGCCAGCAATTCGGGCTGCGCCTCCAGCGCGTCGAGGTCGGGCAGGAAACCGGTTGCGGCGTCGGCGGTCAAAAACACCGGCTCCATGCCGCCCAAGAGCGCGCCGCCTTCATAAACCGCGTAAAACGGGTTGGGCGTCAGGGCGGCTGGAATCTGGCCGTTCTTGCGGTCGGGGCACAGCAGGCCGGCCATGAACAGCGCTTCGCGGGTGCCCGCCACCGGGAGAACGCTGGCGTCGGCGTCCACCAGATGCTCCGGGACGCCGAAGCGGCGGCAGACCCAGCCGGCGGCGGCGCGGCGGAATTCCGGCGTGCCGGCCAAGGGCGGGTATTTGCTCCACAGGTGGGCGTTTTCCCGCAAGGCCTGCTCAATCAACGGCGGCGGGGCGTGCTGCGGCTCCCCCACCGACATCACCAGCGGCGCCCGGTTGGTCCGGGGCTGG
>CALGOL010000560.1 GCA_937960755.1 uncultured Azospirillum sp. | reverse complement strand
TGACCCATGCCCTGGTGGTGAACGCCCGGGCGCGGCGCACCGACACCGCCGCCAGGGCGCTACGCCCGCTGGTGCGGGTCAACGCCGCCGATGATCTCTCCCCCGACAGAACGCTGTCCAACCAGTTCGCCGTCTTGCAGCACCCGGTCTACCGCAATCCCGACGGCGCCGCCGCCTGGACCGGCGCCGCGCTGAACGCCGCGCTGATCGGCGTCGAGGCGGGGAGTTGAGCCGATGTCGGACATCGAGGTTTCCCAAGCCTACGGCGAACTGCTGATCGAAACCGTCGGGCCGATCCGCGTCAGTCAGACCTACGCCGAGACGCTGCTCACGACTGCTTCAGCGGTTCGCGTCGGGCAGGTCTACGCCGAACTGATCCGCTCGGTCGCCGACAAACCCGCCACCGCGGCGGGAGGAACAGTGGTGTGCGTCGTGGTGGGGTGAGGTGAACCGCCTAAATTCTCTTTTCACATCTTCTGGCTTGCGGACTTCAATGCCTTATACTAGTCCGCCTTGAATGGTCACGATCAAGGTGGATTGGTTATGGTAAAGGCGCCATAGAACTCTATTCGCCGCTTCGTGGGCCTGCCTGGGGCCACGGTTCTTCCCGTCCCCAGGCATCCGCCCCAGCCTTCCGATCAGTGGCCCGTTCGCATCATTTCAAAGCGAACCTGAGCCGGCTTTTGTCCGGGCATTGTCAGAATGGTCACGACCTTGACCCCGTCGTGAGCGCCACCGAGATTGGCCGTTCCTTTCATAATATTGCCGCCCGCCGGGACCAGCGTCACTTTTTGAGCTTGCTTGTCGGCCAGAACGGTCGCTTCAGCTTTGGCTCCGGTCACATCCGCCGCTTTGCCGTCGCCGTCGGTGACGTAAAGGACGATTTCATCCCCCTGAATAATCAGTTCGGTATGGTGCGCCCCGGCATCCGCCATCATGCCGCCGTGCGGGCCGACGCTGGGACCATGGGCGAACGCCGTCACGGGAGCCGCGAGCAGAGCCACGGCGAAAATGATGCGGGCGAATTTCATCGGATATTTCTCCAGGTTGATTTTGGATGAACGTGGTCAGTAGGCTTCGACCGGACGCAGCGCGTTGTCGCGCGCAGCGATCAGGCGGCTTAACGGCGCACGGCCGAGTTTCAGAAAAAGGACCGGGGTCAGGACCGTGTCCAGCACGGTGGCGCTGATCAGGCCGCCGAAGATGACGATCGCCACCGGATGCAGAATTTCCTTGCCCGGCGCTTCGGCCCCGACCATCAGCGGGACAAGCGCCATGCCGGCGGAAAGCGCGGTCATCAGCACCGGCGTCAGTCGCTCCTGACTGCCGCGCGCGATCATGGCCCAGCCGAAGCTCTCCCCTTCATGCAGGACCAGATTGATGTAATGGCTGATTTTCAGGATGCCGTTGCGCGCCGCGATGCCGGTCAAGGTGATAAAGCCGATCATCGACGCCACCGACAGCGGCTGGCCGGAAATCCACAGCGCCGCCACGCTGCCGATCAGCGCCAGGGGCACATTGCCCATGATGATCAAGGCCAACGTCGCTGACCGATAGCGGCTGTAGAGAACCAGAAATATCATCGACAGCGATACCAGCGACAGCAGGGCGATGGTTTTCGACGCTTCTTCCTGCGCCTGAAAGGCCCCCTCCAGGCTGGTGAAGTAGCCGGGCGGTAGTTGCGAACCAGCGATAACCTCGCGGATGCCGGCGATGACCTGGGCCATATCGGTCTCGCCGTCGGTGTTGCCGAGAATGACGATGCGCCGTTTACCGTTCTCGCGCAGGATCTGGTTGGGACCGTCGGTTTCTTCGACGCCGGCGAACAAGCTGAGCGGGATGCCGCCGGCCGGCGTCTCCACCAGCAGGTTGGACAGGCCGGCGGTGGTGCGTTCGGCGTCCGACAGGCGCAGCGTGACGTCGAAGCGTCGCGTCCCGTCAACGATTTCCGAGACGACCCGACCGTTAGACAGGCTTTCCAGCGCTTCCGTCGCCATGGCCGGGGTGACGCCGTAAAGCGCCGCGCGCTCATAGTCGATCACCACCTGCACCTGAGGAATGCGCACCTGCTTTTCGATCTGGAGATCAACCAGCCCGGCGACCCCGGACAATCGCTGCTGAATCTGTCCGGCGAGGCTGCGCAGCGTGTCGAGGTCTTCGCCATAGACCTTCAAGGCGATCTGGGCGCGCACCCCCGACAGCATATGGTCGAGCCGGTGTGAAATCGGCTGACCGATGTTCACCGACACCGGCAGGACCGCCAGGCGGGACCGCACATCGGCCAGAATCTCGGCGCGGCTGCGCGACGACGGCGCAAGATCGACGTCGATTTCGCTCGAATGGACGCCTTCAGCGTGTTCGTCCAGTTCTGCGCGTCCGGTGCGCCGCCCCACCGATTTGACTTCAGGAACCCGCAAGATCAGTCGTTCGGCGGCAAGGCCGATCCGATTGGACTCGAGCAAGGAAATGCCGGGATTGAGGGTCATGGAGATCGTCAGGGTGCCTTCGTTGAAGGCGGGCAGGAAAGCCCGCGGCAGGCCGGGCACGGTGGCGGCGGCGATCAGCACAGCCGCCCCGACGCCGGTGAATAGTGTTCGCGGATGGGCGCAGGCCCACGCCAGAAGCCATGCGTTCCCCGCCTTCAGTCGGCGCACCAGCCAACTGTCGTGCTCGTCCAATCTCTTGAGACGCGGCAGCAGGTAATAGGACAGCACCGGCGTCACGGTGATGGCGGTGATGAGGCTGGCGAGGATCGAGACGATGTAGGCCACGCCTAACGGCGCGAACAGGCGCCCCTCAATGCCGGTCAAGGCGAATAACGGCGCAAACACCAAAATGATGATGACGGTGGCGTAGACGATGCCGGAGCGCACTTCCTGCGACGCGGCGGCGACGATTTCCAGCACCGGTTTCGGATTGCCGGCTTTGCGGTTTTCACCGAGCCGCCGGAAGATGTTCTCCACGTCCACCACCGCGTCGTCCACCAATTCGCCGATGGCGATGGCGAGGCCGCCCAGGGTCATGGTGTTGATCGAAAGACCGAACGCTTTGAACACCAGAATGGTGATCAAAATTGAAATGGGAATGGCGGTCAGCGAAATGACCGTGGTGCGGACGTTGAGCAGGAAAAGAAACAGGATGACGGCCACCACCACTACCGCTTCCTTCAGCACGCCCATCACGTTATGAATTGATGTCTCGATGAAGTTGGCTTGCCGGAACAGTATTTCGTCGGCATGGACGTTCTTGGGCATGAACTGCGTCAGGTCGGTCAAGGCTTGCTCCACCTCGGCGGTCAGTCGCGTAGTGTCGGCGCCGGGCTGTTTTTGCACCGACAAGATCACCGCCGGCTTGCCGTTCACACCGGCGTCGCCGCGTTTGACGCGGGCCGCGAAATCGACATCGGCGATTTGACGCAACAAAATCGATTGTCCCGCCCGATAGGCGACGACAAGATTGCGCAGATCCTCCAGCCGGGTCGTTCGACCGATATTGCGGATCAGATACTCTTGCGCATGCTGATCAATGAAGCCGCCGCCGGTGTTGGCGGAAAATTGCTTCAGCGCCGCCGCCAATTGATCGGTGGAGACGCCCAGACCATGCATCAGCGGCGGATTGGGCGAGATGCGGTACTGGCGAATCTCGCCGCCGATGGGTATGACCTGACTGACGCCGGGGATGGCCAGCAGACGCGGGCGCACCACCCAATCGGCGATTTCACGGACCTCCATCGGGCTGACGCCTTGGCCGGCGATGTTGTCGCCGGACATACTATTACTGCTCATGGCGATCAGCATGATTTCGCCCATAATTGACGAAATCGGCCCCATCTGCGGGCGAACGTTCGGCGGCAGTTGCCCTCCGACGACAGCCAATCGCTCAGCGACCTGCTGACGGTTGCGGTAAATATCGGTGCCCCAGTCGAATTCTACGAAGACGATCGACAGACCGACGCCGGAAACGGAGCGAACCCTGGTGATGCCCGGCATGCCGTTCATCGCCGTTTCCAGCGGGAAAGTGACCAGTTGCTCGACTTCCTCCGGCGCCAGCCCCTCCGCTTCGGTCATCAAGGTGACGGCGGGCTTGTTGAGGTCGGGAAAGACGTCCACCGGCAGACTGCGCAGCGTCAGCGCGCCGTAAACCACCAGCAGCAAGGCGGCGGCGAGAACGAACAGCCGGTTGCGCAGGCTGACGTTGACCAAAAGATTGAACATGGTCGCCTCACCGAATCTGATTGAGAAGTCCGGCGCCGTCGGTCACGACGACATCTCCCGGCGCCACCCCCGCCGACACCAGCACCGTGTCGCCGTCCACCGGCTGGATGCGCACCGGACGGGCGACGAAGCGTTGCGGCGAGTCCCGCAGCCAAACGATGGTCTGACCGTTGGCGCTCCGCATCACGCTGCTTTTGGGCAGGACGACCCCGGAGGCCTTGCCTGCGATTTGGGCGATGATGCGCACCGGCTGGCCGATCCCCAGCCCCAGATCGGGCGACGGCGCGCCGATGCGGAACAGCAGCGGAATCGCTTGTTGCCTGAGGGCGGCGCTCCGCCCCAGGTATTCCAGAGCCAATATGGTTCCGTTGGCGGTGACCGCCGTCGCTTCACGAATATTTTCAATGGCCTTAGGGTCGAACGCCTGTGCTTCGACCATCAACCTCGACGGGTCGAGAATCTCGAAAAGCACTTGGTCGCGAGACTCCACCACTTGGCCCGCCTTGACGTTGTTGGCGGTGACCATGCCGGAAATCGGCGCGCGGAGCGGCTCTCTGGTGGTCAAGCTGGGCGACAGGGCGGCGCGGCGTTTGCGCAACCCGGCAAGGTTGGCCTCCGCCTCGTCGATATCCCGTTGGGGCACGCTGCCCGCCAGCTTCTTCAGGCGCTCCAGACGGGACTCGGTGATGACGATATCCTGTTCCAGACTAGCGATTTGCTGTTGCACGCCGCCGCGATCGACCATCGTCACCGCCGGCGCGATGTAGGCCAGCACTTGCCCCGCTTCGACGAACTGACCGACATACGGCAATCCCTTGTCGCCGGGTTCGATCCGCCCGGTTTGCGTCGCCTGGACATGGCCGCCGCCGTTGGGATCGGCGGCGATCTGTCCGGTTAATTGTATGGTCTGCGCCGCTTCTTGAATCTTGGCGACGGTGGTGCGCACCGACAGCAGGCGTTGGGTCGGCTTAGGCGCATACAGGCTGCCGTCGGGCAGGCGGCGGGGGTTTTCCGACCCGCCGGTTATCACCGAAGGCTTTTTGGCGTCGTCGTGGCTATGATCCTCGCCGCCGTGGGCGAAAGAGTCGCCGCCGACAAGCAGCAAGCCCAAGGCGAACACCCCGGCGCCGACCATCCCGGCACGGGGCGCGGCGTGCGTCCGACGCCGCCGGGACAAGACGGCGGTCGTCAACGCCCCCAGCAGGAAGGCGACGACGGCGACCAAAGCCGAACCGGAATTTTGTCGGAACCGATCAAATGCGCCGGTCGGCTGCGCGCTGACGGGCGGCGCAGGAAGCGAAAGGCCGCCGATCAACAGGTCGGCGGCGTCGGTTGTCGTGATCAAAAAGGTCAGCTCGTGCGCCCCCGGTTTCGACAGCCATGGGGCTTGCAGCCGGTAGACGCCGTCTTCATCCGGGACCGGCGTCGCGCCGGCGGTTTCGCCGGCGGCGCTGACCTCAATGGTTGCGTCCTTGACCGGCTCATTAGTGGCGAAGCGGTCAAGATAAATGGTCAGCTCCCGCCCTTGCGCCGTCGCCACCAGCTGGAAGTCGGCGGAGACGGCTTCCAGAGTGGGGGTGGTGACGGCGACGACCGGTTTCGGCTCGTCGCCGCCATGGCTGTGCCCTTCATGGGCAAGGGTGGAAAACGCCGACAGCATGACGATGCTTGCGGCGCCCACAGCGACGGCGAAAAATCGTCTAATGCTCATGGCGCAGCTCCAAAGGATTGATTCAGGCGGGCCCGGGCCGCCCCAAGTTGGATTTCAATAGTTGTTCGCGCGAGATCGGCCTCAAAAACGGCGGCTTGGGCGCGAACAAGCTCGACAAGGCCGATTTCACCGGATTTTCTCGCCTTCTCAATATGCAACAGCCGGGCTTTTTGAGCTGCGGCTCGGTCGCGGGAAATCAACAAACGATCATTAGCGGCTTGAAGCGACGATCGTGCCTGACGGATATCAGATTCCACCGTACGTACGGCGCTGCTCTGTTCCGCTTCAGCTTTGACGACTTCTATTGTCGCTTCGGCCCGCTTGGGTCCGTTCACCGCATCGACAGAAAACGGGATGCGAACAGACATCCCAACTATCGTTCCGAAGCTTTCTCCCCGCACATCACGTTCCCTTCGCGCCGCTAATCCCACCTCCGGATAGTCGCGAGAACTGATATCAACGAGTTTTCGTTGCGCTTGCGCGGTCTGGACGCCTAGACGGGCAGCAACGATCAGTGGATGACGGTCAAGTGGCGGCTCGCTGATTGCCGGCTCGGGAACCGCCTTCGGCGGCGTCATCCCCGTCAGGGTTCGAAACGTTAATTTGGCGTCCGCCAAAGCAAGCTCTTCTTCCCGCAGGTCTACGGCGATGGCCAACGCCTCCGCACGCGCCAACTGCAAATCGGCTTCCGATGTCTCTCCCGCCTGCGTGGTTCGCGCAGTATCGGCTTCGAGTTGACGAGCGATTTTCAACCGCTGGCGAACAAGCTGCGTGCGCCGTTCCGCCAACGCCGCCGACCAAAGAGCCGTCCGAACTTCACCGGCGATAGCCAAACGACGGACAACGATATCCGCGTCAATGCGCGCCGACAGCGTATCGGCAGCCTTGATCGTCGCCGTCCCCTGACCTGGCAACCAAAGGGGAACGCCGATTTCAGCCTCATATTCACGACGACCGGCGTTTTTCCCCAGAGTATCGGAGACATGCCGAAGGGTGACAACCGGAGCGGCTGGAAAAAGGGCTTCCCCGGCGCCGCGTTGGGCGGTTGACTGATGGCGCCTAGCTTCCAGATTTTTGATATCAGGATTAAGGCGCCACGCCCCTTCAACTGCGTCACGGAGTGTGCCGCCCATGGCCGGAAAGGCGAAAATGCTCGCGGCGAACGCGGCGCCGACGAGGAGGCGGCGCCGCTGTTTTGGCGAAGACTTAGACGAAGTCGTCATAGACCACCTCCGTCATCATGCCGGTCGCCATGTGCAACAGGTTATGACAATGCAAAGGCCAGCGACCCGGATTGTCGGCGTCGAAAGCGATGGCGACAGAGCCGTCGGCAGGAACCAGAACGGTGTCGCGGACGGCCCCCGCAAGCGGCTCGCCGTTCAGCGCCGTCACCTGAAAATGATGACCGTGCAGATGCATCGGGTGGGCCATGGCGCTGCGGTTGACCATGGTGATCGCCACCCGCCGGCCCTTTGACACCGTCAGCGGGCGATGTCGACCGAACACCGCATCGTCGATGGACCAGACATAAGGGGCCATGCCGCCGGTCAGCGCCACGGTGAAAGAGACATCGACCGGTTTGGCGTCCATCGGCGTGACGGCGCGCAAGCGTTTCTCCAGCCCCAAATCGACCGGGCCGACGACGGCATCGGCATCGGCTTGGGAGGCGATCTTGCCGACCGATGCGCCGGGGGTGGCCAGGATGATTCCGGTGCGCCGCAGGTCGCCTTCTCGTTGCGCCAGAATCGGGAAGGCCCCGCTTTCCGCCGGTAATCGGATCAGAATGTCCAGCCGCTGGCCCATCGCTATGCCGACCAAGCGCCCGCTGGGCGCCGGATGCACCGGGTTGCCGTCAGCGGCGATCACCGTCCCTTCCAGGCGACCGAGATCAATGTGAAAGGCGGTGGATGTGGCGCCGTTGATCAATCGCAGCCGCACCCGGCCGCCGCGCTCCACCGCCACAACCTGCGGATCCTCCAGAGTGCGGTCGTTGGCGAGGTAGGCGTCGTAATCGACGTCGTTCAAATCCATCGGCATGCCGAGCGCCGCCGGGGGAGACGAAGAGACGGGAGAAGGAGCGCCATGCCCCATCGCCGCATGGTCCATGCCGTGACCGCCGTGCGCCATGGCGCCGCCGGTCAGTCCGGCCAGCACTTCCGCCGGGTCCTTGAAGGTGAAATCGTGCAACAGCACCGTCACCTCCTGTGCGTCGTCCCGCAGGTATTCAGGCGCACGCACGATCAGCGGCGCCGCCATTAATAACTGCTCCTGTAATCCATGATGCGAATGCATCCAGTGGGTTCCGGTTCGCGGCGTAAAATCGTAACGAGCGCTCGTCCCGGACTTGATCAAGGGTCGGTTGGCGTCGGCGACGCCGTCTTGCAGATAAGGCGGGGTTTGCCCGTGCCAGTGAATGACGGCGTCTTCACCGGCGCGGTTGTCCACGTTCAGTAAAAAGCGCTGTCCGGGATCAAGCGCCAAGCCGTGTTCGCCGTTCGGTTGGCGAATGCCGAACACCGACGCCGGCTTGCCCAGCACCTCCAAGATACGGCGCTCGATGGTCAGGTTAGTGGGTGTTTGCGTGGCGGCGAAGATCGGGCGCGGGGATATGAGGCCGCCCATCGTGGCCGCCGCCGTAGCGGCAAGAAAGCCGCGGCGAGAAAAATGCGTCGTCATGGCCTGCGAAGTCCATTGAAAAAGGGGGCCGCCCGTCGGGCGTCATGAAACGCCCTGGCAGGAAAAACGGAATTAAGGACTGGTCAGACAGATGCGCGCGGCGGTCGAAGGGCGGGCGATGCGCTCACTCCCGATAACAAATTGCTCGAAACCCCAAAGATTCCAGCGCCTATAAATTCAAATGAAACTGAAGGAGCGCCGGACGGCAGAATCCCGGCCATCATTGGGCATGATGCGCCTGTACAACAGCCGGACATCATCGAATGCCCGTGGCCCTTATCACATCCATCCCCATCTAATGCGGTCGATTTTATAATGCTGCCGACGTTGCCCAATTCCACCATATTCGTCTTGGTGAAAATTGTCGCGTTTTGGACGGCAGGAGCGGCGCTTGCGGAGACGTGCCGGTCGCCATGGGCGTAGGCGATGGGCGGCGCGATGAACAAGACGAAAGCGACCGAGGCCAACAGGCCCGTCGCCATCATCCTGAACAATCTCCGCAATCCAATCCACATTATCTCGCCTCTGTTCCGGCTTTAGACGCTACTGTTATCCATCACTCAGAGGCCATCGGGCAACCGATGCAGAAACTGATTCACACCACTGTAACGGAAGTGTTTTTCCGTGGTGAGACATGAACGTAACAAATTGTTACATTTTCGCGATGACGAGGGGCCTAAACCAAAGATCCCGCCCCGGCTTTCGACGTCAAGCCGGGGCGTTTTCAACGAGATCTCCATTGGAACACGATCAGTTCTTGGCTGATCGCGACAATGATCACTTGGCGTTCGTCGGCAGGCGCAGCCGACCGAGAGCTGAGTTCAAATAGAACCAAGCTTTATCGCCTTGCCCCTTATCAAAATAATCTTTCGCCATACGCAAATCTTCGTCAGACATTATATGATCCTCAGTCGCGTGATAAGCTGGCGGCCTTGCTTTATGCGCGGCCTTGGCCTCTTCCCATTTCGTCAAAAAAGCCGTGTCGCCCTGATTTTGGTGAGACGCCGCGTTTGCCGCCGCGCCCGATCCAAACACCGCCGCCGCAAGAAGGATGGCGGACAGAAGATTGCGGATGTTCATGATAATCTCCGTCAGTAAATAAGTTTTCACAGGATCAGCTCAAACAAAACACGCTTGATGATTTGCTCTGCTGCTGTGAAAACATTGAACGACAAGAATTTTTCCATGTTAAGACAGGCATGTAACAAATTGTTTCTCTAAAATCAGGGTGCGGCGGATTCAAATTTGAATTGGTTTATATGAATTATAATATATTCAGCATTTAACCCATGGCAAAATTACCGTCGCCTGCAAACCGCCTTCCGGACGATTCGCCAATTATATATCCCCGCCGTGGGCGCGGATGGCCCCCCGGGCGATCGTCAAACCAAGACCGAAGCCCCCGGTTTCGCGGTTGCGTGACGGTTCGACCCGATAAAAAGGATTGAACACCCGCTCCATTTCGGCTTCAGGAATGCCGGGACCCTCATCATGG
>CALGOL010000559.1 GCA_937960755.1 uncultured Azospirillum sp. | reverse complement strand
CTGGCCGGCGCCGTCGGTCAAGGGCGCAAGGCGGACGCCGCGGCGAACGTACAGCGCGCCGACGCCCTTGGGGGCGTAAAGCTTGTGTCCGGCGACGGTCAGCAAATCGACGCCCAGCGCCTCGACGTTCACCGGAACCTTGCCCAGCGATTGCGCCGCGTCCGCATGGATCAGCGCGCCGCCGTTCCGCGCCGCTGCGGCGATTTCCGCCACCGGTTGCAGCGTCCCCACCTCGTTTTGCGCGTGGATGATCGTCGCCAGCGCGGTGGTTCGGTCGATGAGCGTTTGCGCGGCGGCCGGATCGGCGCGGCCGTCCGCTCCGACCGCCAACCGCGCCAGCGTGAAGCCTTTTTCCGCCAGCCGGCGGCACGGGTTGGCGGTGGCGGGATGCTCCACCGTCGTCAGGACGATTTTGCGCCGTTCGGGCGCCGCCAGCGCCGCGGCGCCGCGGATGGCGTAGTTGCTCGATTCCGTGCCGCCGCTGGTGAAAATCACCTCGTCCGGCGCCGCGCCGATCAGCGCCGCGACTTGCTCGCGGGCGGTCTCCACCGCAGTGCGGGCGCGACGGCCCAGCGGATAAAGGCTCGACGGATTGCCGAACTCCGCCCCAAGGTAAGGCGTCATAGCGGCGAAAACCGCCGGATCAACCGGAGTCGTCGCGTTGTGGTCAAGGTAGACGCCAGTGTCGGCCATGATCGCTCCTGGTAAATCTGATATATTGTGCAGAGCAGCAATGCTGCATCGCAAAACAAATCCTGCTTTAGTTTTAATCCATAACTAATTTAGCACTTTGGGCATTCTTTACAGAGCGTCGGGAAATCTGTTAGCCTTGTCAATCAAAACGCGCGCAGCTTGGAATAAACAAAAAAAGCGTGGAGGCGTTGGGCGTTCAAAAACAAACGGGCGCCCAAGGCGAAGAGCGACGGTGATGGACGAGAGAGCCGGCGGCCGCCGTCGTCCTCGTCCGGCGACGTGTCAACAGGAGGAGAATGGAAGCAATGAACATGCAACTCTCCCGACGCCAGCTCATGAAGCTGTCGGGCGTGGGGGCGGCGGGTTCAGCGCTCGGAGCATTCGGCTTTGGCGGAGCGGAAGAGGCGATGGCGCAGGCCGTGCGGCCCTTCAAGCTGGCGAGAGCCACCGAGACGCGGAACACCTGCCCCTACTGCTCGGTCAGTTGCGGCATGATCCTATACAGTCTGGGCGACCGTTCGAAGAACACCCGGTCGGAGATTTTCCACGTCGAAGGCGACCCGGACAATCCCGTCAACCGCGGCACCCTCTGTCCCAAGGGCGCCGGCGTGCTGGACTTCATCCGCGCCAAGACGCGGGTCAAGCATCCGATGTATCGCGCCCCCGGCGCCAAGGAATTCAAGCAGGTTTCTTGGGATTGGGCGATGGAGCGCATCGCGCGTCTGATGAAGGAAGACCGCGACAAGAACTTCGTTGTCGCCAACAAGGACGGCGTCACGGTCAACCGTTGGCCCACCACCGGCTTTTTGGCCGGCTGCGCCACGTCCAACGAGGCTGGCTGGCTGACCTGGAAGACGGTTCGCGGTTTGGGTTTGGTCTTGGTGGAAAATCAGGCTCGCATTTGACACGCGCCGACGGTGGCCAGTCTGGCTCCGACATTTGGTCGCGGTGCGATGACGAACTCCTGGACGGACATCAAAAACGCCGATCTGGTGCTGATTATGGGCGGCAACGCCGCCGAAGCCCACCCGTGCGGCTTTAAATGGGTGGCGGAAGCCAAGGCGCATAAGGGCGCCAAGCTGTTGGTGGTGGATCCGCGGTTCACCCGCTCCGCCGCCGTGTCCGACTTGTACTGTCCGATCCGGGCGGGAACGGATACCGCTTATCTGCTGGGGATCATCAACTACTTGCTGAGCACTGGCAAATATCACGCCGACTACGTCAAACATTTCACCAACGCCGCCTACATCGTCAAAGACGAATTCGCCTTCAACGCGGAAGAGGGGCTCTATTCCGGCTACAACGCGGAAAAGCGCAGTTACGACCGCGCGAGCTGGGATTATGAGATGGGCGAGGACGGTTTCGCCGTCCGCGACATGACGCTGGAGCATCCGCGTTCGGTGTTCCAACTGCTGAAGCAGCACGTCGCGCGCTATACCCCGGAAATGGTCGAGCGCATCTGCGGCTCGCCGAAGGAGAAGTTCCTTAAGGTCTGCGAACACGTCGCTTCCACCGGCAACGGCGAGAAGTCGATGACCATCATGTACGCGCTGGGGTGGACGCAGCACAGCTACGGCTCGCAGACCATCCGCACCGCGGCCATGCTGCAATTGATGCTGGGCAACATGGGCGTGCCGGGCGGCGGCGTGAACGCGCTGCGCGGCCATTCCAACGTGCAAGGGCTGACCGACATCGGCCTGTTGTCGCAAAGCACGCCGGGTTATCTCGGCATGCCGCGCGACGCCGAGCCGACCTTGTCGGCGCATCTCGGCAACCGCAACTTCCGGCCGCTGCAAGCCAACCAGATCAGCTACTGGCAGAACTACGGCAAGTTCTACGTCAGCCTGCTGAAGGCGATGTACGGCAAGGCGGCGACGGCGGAAAACGAGTTCGGCTACGCTTGGCTGCCGAAGGTCGATTTGTCATACGACGCGCTGCACCAGTTCGACCTGATGCATCAGGGCAAGATCAACGGCTACGTCTGCCAAGGCTTCAACCCGCTGTTGTCGGTGCCGAACAAGGGCAAGATGCGGGCGGCCTTGTCGAAGCTGAAGTTCTTGGTGTCCATCGACCCGCTGGAGACGGAGACCGCGCGCTTCTGGGAAAACCACGGCGAGTTCAACGATATTGATTCCGCCAAGGTGCAAACCGAAGTGTTCATGCTTCCCGCCACCTGTTTCGCGGAGGACGAGGGCAGTTTCACCAATTCCAGCCGCACGCTGAATTGGCGCTGGAAGGCGGCGGACGGTCCGGGGGAAGCCCGCACCGACACCGTCATCATCGCCGATCTGTTCTTGCGCATCCGCGACCTCTACGCCAAGGAGGGCGGCGCCGCGCCGGAACCGATCATGAGCGTTGATTGGACCTACATCAAACCGTCCGACCCTAGCCCGGACGAGCTGTTGCGAGAAATGAACGGCAAGGCGCTGGTCGATTTGAAAGACCCGGCCGACCCGACCAAGATCCTGCGGCGGGCCGGCGAACAGGTGGACGGCTTCGCGCAATTGCGCGACGACGGCTCCACCATGTGCGCTTGCTGGATTTACTCGGGCGCCTACACCGAAGCCGGCAATCTGACGGCGCGGCGCGACGCTTCCGACCCCAGCGGCTTGGGCGTGCATCCCAAGTGGGGCTTCACCTGGCCGGCCAACCGGCGGATTTTGTACAACCGCGCCTCGGCCGATCCCAGCGGCAAGCCGTGGAGCGTCAAGAAGCAGTACATTCACTGGAACGGGTCGCGCTGGGTCGGTCCCGACGTGCCTGATTTCGTACCGACTTCGGCCCCGGAAAAGTCGGCCGGTCCGTTCATCATGAACCCGGAAGGCGTTTCGCGGCTGTTCGCCCGCAAACTGATGGCGGAAGGGCCGTTCCCTGAACATTACGAGCCGTTTGAAAGCCCGGTGACCAACGTTCTTCACCCGAAGACGCCCACCAACCCGGCGGCGCGCGTGTTCAAGGGCGATATGGAGGTGTTCGGCGGGGTTAAGGACTTCCCCTACGTCGCCACCACCTACCGTCTGGTGGAGCATTTCCATTATTGGACCAAGCACGCCAAGCTGAACGCCATCATCCAGCCGGAATTCTTCGTCGAGATTTCGCCGGAGCTGGCCAAGGAGAAAGGCGTTAAAAACGGCGGCTGGGTCCGCGTCTTCTCCAACCGCGGGTCGGTCAAGGCGAAGGCGGTGGTCACCAAGCGCATTCCAGTGCTGACCGTGGACGGTAAAAAGGTGCACACCGTGGGCATGCCGATTCACTTCGGTTTCGTTGGCGAAACCAAGAAGAGCTTCGGCGTCAACACGCTGACGCCCTTCGTCGGCGACGCCAACACGCAAACGCCGGAGTACAAGGCGTTTCTCGTCGACATCGAGCCGCTGTCCAGCGGCCCGGCGATCTCTTAAGGGAGGGCTGACGTCATGGCGACATTGCAATCCCTTGATCTGAAACGCCGGTCCGCCACCGCCGGCACGCCGCCCGCGGCGCGGCAAACCTTGGAGGTGTCGAAGCTGATCGACATTTCCAAATGCATCGGCTGCAAGGCGTGCCAAGTGGCGTGCATGGAATGGAACGACCTGCGCGCCGAAGTGGGCGAGGTTCACGGGTATTACGACAATCCCGGCGACCTTTCGCCCAGCACCTGGACCATGATGCGCTACACGGAGCGGGACAACCCCGACACCGGCGATCTGGAATGGCTGATTCGCAAGGACGGCTGCATGCATTGCAGCGATCCGGGCTGTCTGAAAGCCTGCCCGTCGCCGGGGGCGATCGTCCAATACTCCAACGGCATCGTCGATTTCGTATCGGAAAACTGCATCGGTTGCGGTTATTGCGTGAAGGGATGTCCGTTCAACATCCCGCGGATTTCCCAAACCGATAATAAGGCTTACAAATGCACGCTCTGTTCCGACCGGGTCGCGGTCGGCCAGGCCCCGGCGTGCGTCAAAGCCTGCCCGACGCAAGCGCTGGTGTTCGGCTCGAAAGAGGACATGATCGTCCACGCGCAAGGCCGGGTCGCCGATTTGAAGTCGCGCGGCTACAAAAACGCCGGGTTGTACGACCCGCCGGGGGTGGGCGGCACGCACGTCATGTACGTGCTGCACCACGCCGACCAGCCGCAGCTTTACGCCGGCTTGCCCAACCAGCCGCGCATCAGCCCGCTTGTCGAGCTGTGGAAGGGCGCGGCCAAGAACGTCGGTCTGATCGGCATCGGCTTCGCCGCCTTCTTCGGGTTCATGCACTATGTGGTGAATGGGCCGAACCGGGTGTCGAAGGAAGATGAGGAAGCCGCCGTCAAGCTGAAGGAGGGCGGGAAATGACGACGACCCATTACGTCGAAGAACCGACCACCGTCACTCGTTACTCGGCGGGCGCCCGCGTCAATCACTGGATCACCGCCGGCAGTCTCATCCTGCTCGCGGTGAGCGGTTTGGCGCTGTTCCATCCGGCGCTTTTCTTCCTCACCGCCTTGTTCGGCGGCGGGGAGTACACCCGGATGGTTCATCCCTGGATCGGCGTCGTGCTGCTGCTGGGCTTCACGGGGCTGTTCTTGCGCTTCTGGCGGCTTAACTTGTGGGAGAGGACCGATAATGTTTGGTTGGGCCGGCTGCGCAGCGTGCTGGCCGGTCATGAGGAGGATCTGCCGGAGTGCGGCAAGTACAACGCCGGGCAAAAGCTGGTGTTCTGGGGCATGTCGCTGCTGATCGTGGTGTTGTTCATCAGCGGCGTCGGCGCTTGGGACTCCCAGCATGCGTTCTTGAAGGAAACCTTCGGCATATCCTTCACCATCGATCAAAAGCGCTTGGCGATCCTTGTCCATGCGGTGGCGGCGATCGGCGCGATCTTGATTTGGATCGTGCATGTCTACGCCGCCTTGTGGGTCAAGGGCACGGTGCGCGCCATGATGCGCGGCTCGGTCACGGGCGGCTGGGCGTGGCGCCATCATCGCCGCTGGCTGCGGGAGGAGGTGGCGGCCGACGGAAAAAAGTCGGACGGGAAGTAAGGTTTTTTGGCGGCTGAAAACCCTCTCCCCTTGCGGGAGAGGGAAGAGCCGAAGGCTCAGGGTGAGGGGGTGTACGGCCGGATGGCCGGAAAAGTCCTATCTGGCTAACGTTCACCCCTCATCCCAACCCTTCTCCCGCAAGGGGAGAAGGGCTTTAATCCTCTCGGGCGATTGCCCTGCCAACCAATTCAACAACATAAGGGTCATAGGCAGATGCCGCGTGCCGGTTCTCCAACATTGCCGGGGGGCGCCGTTCCCCCGGAACCCATGAGCATCGGCGAAGCCGCGGCCCCGCCCTTCGCCATCCTGCCCAATCCCGCCACTTTGTTCCTGCGCCGCGCCGAGCGTTTCCGCGCCCTGGCGCCGGGGCATCAGCTTGAACCCTATCTGACTTTCCTGGCGTCCCTGTCCCAAGCGCAAAACGACGCGCTAAAGGGCTTGCCGGAACCGTCGCCGCTCGACCCCGCCGCCGTGGCTTTGGCCTATGACAACGCCATGCCGCCGGCTTCCAGCGGTCAAGTTGCGCTGGACGGCGTGTTCGATGCGACGTTAGCGGCTTTTCTGGATCGGCTGTTGGCGTCCGACATCGCCGACGCGCCGCGGGAAACCGCGGCGGCGCTGCGCGCTCAAGCGGCGGACAAGTCGCGGCTCCAAGCGGAAAACGCGCTGTTCGGCGAGATGCCGGAAAACGCGCTGGCGTCCCAAGCGCTGGCGTCCCATGTGCTGCTGACCGCCGCCTTGCAGATGCATTTCGCCCGGCTGGCGGCGCGGCTTGACGCCGAACGCTTGCAGCCGGTGGCCGACGC
>CALGOL010000558.1 GCA_937960755.1 uncultured Azospirillum sp. | reverse complement strand
GGCGGTCGGCGTTGAGACGGCCCCGCCTTGCGCCGGCGCTTGCCCGTTGGCCGGTCCAACAACAACCGGTCCAACCGCAAACCACGTCGCCGCCGCGACGGTCGCCGCACGCGCAAGCTTGAGACTCATTGCGTTCCTCCCGAGGCATAAAAGATCATCTTGCTAAAGTAGCAGCTTTTTTACGCCGCGACAGCGCTCAGACGCGCCGGGCGCGGCGAAACGAACAGGGGGCGCCGCGCCGCAAAATAATGCGGGGCGGCTGAAGATTTTTCTTGATCTACGGGCGAAAGAGCGTATCTCAGAGGGACGACGCGCTCGCACGTGCTATCGCTCCTCTGCGGTTATGCAACGACGTACTCGCCGGTCCACCTCACGGGTAAAGTGGGGCGGGCTGGTCTGCGTCCTTTTTGGCAGAGCCGGTCATTCCCGTGGACCGGTCCCGAGAGGGAGGTAAGTATGTTGTCCAAAACCCAAGGCAGGGTTCGGTAAGCGCCAGCCCTCGCCGTAATCCCTGAAGCATCCGGCCCGCCGCGTTTTCGCCGGGCCGTTGTGGATACGGCGCTTAGACCTCCATCTTTTTTGAAATCTTTGGACGCCGGCCGCGACAGCGGCCTTCAATCGGCGTCCATCCAGCGTCCGTCGATGCGGCCGGCTCTGCTCGAACGCCCTTTCATCCGGGCTTTCGCGTTCAGGCCGCCGCCGGAGGCGTCGTTGGGAGAGCCGCCGCCATCGGCGGCATTGGGAGTGCGTCATGGGCTACATTCGCTCGCGTTCCGCCGCCACGCCGTTTCGCCGCGCCTTTGTCTCCGCGCCCGGCCCCCGCCCCAGCGTGACGCAGGCGGTGGCGCAGTGGCGCCCGGAAGATCCGATGCACTGCGTGCGTCCCGCCGTTTTGGCGGCGACGGCGCGGCGCTTCGTGTCGGCCTTTAGCCAAGCGGTCGGCGGCGAGACCCTCTACGCCGTCAAGTGCAACCCGGAGCCGGCGGTTTTGCGCGCGCTGTGGGACGGCGGGGTGCGCCATTTCGACGTCGCCTCCATCGGCGAAGTGCGTCTGGTCCGCCAGATGTTCCCGGATGCGATCTTGCATTTCATGCACCCGGTGAAGACCCGTTCGGCGATCCGCGAAGCCTATTTTCAGCATGGCGTGCGCGACTTCGTGCTCGATTCGGCCGAAGAGCTGGAAAAGATCGTCGAAGAGACCGGCGCCGCCCGCGACCTTGGGCTGATCGTGCGCTTGGCGCTGCCCAAGGGCGCCGCGGTCTATGATCTTTCCGGCAAGTTCGGCGCGCCGGCGGCTGAAGCGGCGGATTTGCTGCGCGCCGCCCGTGGGCTGTCGAAGAAAATCGGCGTCAGCTTCCATGTCGGCTCGCAAATGCTGGAGCCGGCGGCCTATGAGCGCGCGCTGGTTCTGGCCGGCGCCGTCATCGCCGAATCGGGCGTCGCGGTGGACGTGGTCGACGTTGGCGGCGGCTTTCCGGTCGCTTACCCCGGCCAAACCCCGCCGCCGCTTGGCGATTTCATGGCCGCCATCGCCCGCGGCGTCGCCGCGCTGGGTCTCGACTCGGGTGTTGAAATCTGGTGCGAGCCGGGCCGCGCGCTGGTCGCCGCCGGGGCCTCCATCATCGTGCAGGTGATGAAGCGCAAGGGCGACGTGCTCTACATCAACGACGGCGTCTACGGCGGCTTGTCCGACGCCGGCGCCGCGGTCGGCTTTTGCTTCCCGACTCGCTTGGTGCGGCCGGAAGGCGGCCCGCAAGCCGAAGATGAAATCGGTTTTTCGTTCTATGGCCCGACCTGCGACAGCGCCGATTTCATGAAGGGCCCCTTCATGCTGCCGGCCGACGTCAAGGCGGGCGACTGGATCGAAATCGGCCAGTTGGGCGCCTATGGCGCCTGCCTGCGCACGGCGTTCAACGGCTTCGACCAAGCCCGGCTGGTGGAGGTCTGCGACTTGCCGCTGCTGGAGACGCCGGGCCACGGGATCGAATCCCGCGCCGCCTGAGCCTTCGCGACCATTTACCCCTTCGACTGTCACAAATCTCGGCTATAAGGGCGTTTTAATCCCCGTCGAGGAATCGTACGCATAACTGAAAGGATCAAACCGGGAATGACCGACGTTTACCAGACCAAGCATTGCGCCTTTAACGGCCGTATGGTCATCGTTGGCTTCGGCTCTATCGGGCAAGGGGTGTTGCCCCTGTTCTTCCGGCATCTCGTCATCAAGCCTGAACAGGTGACCATCGTCACCGCCGAAGAACGCGGCCATGGCGAAGCGGACGAATACGGCGTGAAGTTCATCAACAACCCGTTGACCCGCGAGAACTACCGCGACGTGCTGGCGCCGATGCTTGGCAAGGGCGACTTTTTGGTCAATTTGTCGGTTGACGTTTCCTCGGTGGCGCTGATCGAGTTCTGCCGCGACGTCGGCGCCTTCTACATCGACACCTGCATCGAACCCTGGCCCGGCGGCTACACCGATCCGTCGCTGACGCCTTCGTTGCGCTCCAACTACGCCTTGCGCGAAACCGCGCTGAAGCTGCGCGGCCAGGGCGGCCCGACCGCCGTCATCACCCACGGGGCCAACCCCGGCATGGTGTCGCACATGGTCAAGCAAGGCCTGCTCAACATCGCCAAGGACACCGGCTTTGAGACCGAGGTTCCGACCACTCGCGAAGGCTGGGGCAAGCTGGCGCAAGCGCTGGGGATCAAGACCATCCACATCGCCGAGCGCGACACTCAAGTCGCGTCTTACGCCAAGAAGCCGGGCGAGTTCGTCAACACCTGGTCGATTGACGGTTTCGTGTCGGAAGGTTGCCAGCCGGCGGAGCTGGGTTGGGGCACCCATGAAAAGGCGTTGCCGGAAGACGGCCGCCGCCACGATTTCGGCAGCGACGCGGCGATTTACCTGATGCGCCCCGGCGCCTCGACCCGCGTGCGCACCTGGACGCCAAAGGCCGGCCCGATCCACAGCTTCCTCATCACCCATAACGAAGCCATCTCGATTTCCGACTACTTCACGCTGACGGAAAACGGCGCGGCGGTTTATCGCCCGACCTGCCATTACGCCTATCACCCGTGCGACGACGCGGTGTTGTCGGTGCATGAATACGCCGGGCTGAACTGGAACCTTCAGCCTGAAAAGCGCTTGATGATGGATGAAATCGTCGAAGGCGTTGACGAATTGGGCGTGCTGCTGATGGGCCATGCGAAGGGCGCCTATTGGTACGGCTCGCACCTGACCATTGAAGAAGCCCGCAAGGTCATCCCGTACAACAACGCCACCTCGTTGCAGGTGACGTCGGCGGTGCTGGCCGGCGTGGTGTGGGCGCTGGAAAACCCCGACCGCGGCGTGGTCGAACCGGACGAAATGGACTTCGCCCGCTGCCTGGAGATTCAGGCGCCGTACTTGGGCGATGTTGTGGGCGAATATTCCGACTGGACGCCGCTGCTGGACCGCGGCCGGCTGTTCCCGGAAGACATCGACACCGAATGCCCGTGGCAGTTCAAGAACTTCCGCGTGGTGTAATAATAATCTGCTGAAATATTGACCCTTTACCGTCATTCCGGCGAAAGCCGGAATCCATCCTTTTGACAATGTTTCTCATGAGGTGGACCCCGGCCTTCGCCGGGGTGACGAGGGTTAATATTTAAGGAGAGCGATGTAAGGAATCCCGGATCGCCGTCGCACTTGCGACAATGAGTGTGATTGCCATTCGCAAGATGAGCGGGTAATCCTTGACGCCAGACCGTTAACGCTCTGCGTCAAGGATTGCCTCTCGTGTCAAAAGCCGTTCTTCCCATTGTTTTGCTGGTCGCCGCCGCGCCTGTCGCCGCCGCCGACCTTTCGTCGCGGGAAAAGCTGGGGGAGGCGTTGTTCTTCGACGTCAACCTCTCATCCAACCGCACCCAGGCTTGCGCCTCCTGCCATGATCCGGCGTTCGGTTTCTCCGACCCGCGCGACAACGGCCCGGAAAAGGGCGGCAAGATGGCTTCACTGGGGGCGAACGGCGCCTCGGTGGGCGACCGCAACGCCCCGACCGCGTCTTACGCCGCCTTCAGCCCGACGTTTTCATTCAATACGAAAACCAAGGTCGCCAAGGGCGGCCAGTTCCACGACGGCCGCGCCGCAACCTTGCAGGATCAGGCCGCCGGCCCGCCGCTCAATCCCGGCGAAATGGCGATGGCGTCCAAGGCCGACGTGCTCGGCCGGTTGAAGGAAAAGCCGGAATATGTTGCGGCGTTTAGCGCGCTCTATGGCGCCGCGGCGCTGGAGAACGCCGACCGCGCCTATGACGCCATGACTGACGCCATTGCGTCGTTCGAGCGCACGCCGTTCTTTGCGCCGTTCGATTCCAAGTATGACCGGGCGTTGCGCGGCGAATACAAGATGACGCCGGAAGAAGAACTGGGGCAGACCCTGTTCTTCTCGCAGCAATTCACCAACTGCAACGTCTGTCATCAACTGGCGCCGAGCCCGGCGGCGGAGAAGGAGACCTTCTCCAACTACGAATATCACAATATCGGCGTGCCGGTGAATGCGAGCTTGCGCGCGGTTAACGGCGTGAAGCCGAAGTTCGTCGACCGCGGGCTGGCGGAAAATCCGACGATCAAAGACAAGAAGGCGACCGAAGGCAAGTTTAAGACCCCGACCTTGCGCAATGTCGCCGTCACCGGGCCTTACATGCATAACGGCGTCTTCGCCGATCTGGAAACGGTGATCCGTTTCTACAACAAATACAATGCGACGTCGGACGCATCGCAGATCAACCCGGAAACCGGCAAGCCGTGGGGCAAGCCGGAGGTGGCGAAGAACCTGTCAATGAAGGAGCTGGAGACCGGCCCGGCGCTTGACGACCGCCGCATCAAGGCGCTGGTCGCTTTCCTCAAGACCCTCACCGACGCCCGTTACGAGCATCTGGTGAAGTAAAAAGCGCTTTAGTCGCCCCGGTAGTCATCGTCTTTCGCCGGGGCGGCGCATGATCGCCCAAATCACGCCGCCCTTGCGGTAGGCTCGTCGCCCGCCACCGTCAACAGAAGCGTACTGAAAGCATTACTGCTCAATTTTCCGAGATTGATGGTAATTAAATTTAGCTTATCTATTCGATATAGATTCTATAAAATCATCCAAAATCATCCAAAATTAGATTTTATATCTAAAAAGGAGAATATATGATATTGATGTATATGTTTTATGGCTGCGAAAAACGCAGAAGGTGAGTTTAAGAGCCGAAATTGCCGATGCAGCATCAGCGTCAACGGATTTTGATCCTGTGCAAAACCTATCCGTCTCCCAGCGCCAAACATGCGGAGACGTCCTGCGTGGCGGGAATGACCGAGCATGGCAAGTTGATCCGGCTTTATCCCGTGCCGTTTCGACTGATCGGCGATGAAAGCCAATTCAAGAAATGGCAGTGGATTACCGCAAGGGTGGTCAAGGCGCGCAACGACCATCGCCCGGAAAGCCATGTGATTTCCGTCGATACCATCGTTTGCGACGCTCCGCCGCTGCCGACGTCCAACCAATGGAAGACGCGGCGCGAATGGTTAGATAAAATTCCCATCTGCTCCGATTTCGCCGACGTGGAAGCCCAACGTCAGCAGTTCGGCCGGACGCTGGCGCTGTTAAAGCCGTCAGGTGTTTTGGGACTGGACATCACGCCGACCAAAAACCCCAATTGGACGGAGGAGGAAATCAGCAAGCTGACCCAGCTTCAACAGCAAGGCGATTTATTCGAACAGGCGAAGGCGTCCGACGTCCGGTTGTTGCGCAAACTCCCTTTCGATTTTCATTACCGCTACGCCTGTGACACTGCCGCCGGACGGGTTGAATATCGTCACAAGCTGGTGGATTGGGAAATCGGCGCGCTGTTCTGGAACGTCAAACGCACCCACGGCGAACGATGGGCGGCTCCGTTCGCTGACAAGCTGGAAAATCGTTTGCCGCAGTCAGACCTAATGTTCTTGATGGGGACAATTCACCGTTTCCCCGATCAATGGCTGATCATCAGCCTGATCTATCCGCCTAAGCGACCGCCCGCAGAACCAGTTCAGGGATCACTGTTTTAATTGTCAGGTGGGCGACCGATGGCCCCCCCGCCGCAGCAGCAGCCCGCGCCACGAGGCTGCGGTGGCAACGGTTGAAATCCGCCTCGAAGCAAACCAAGCAAGAGGCGCCGCTGTTATTGGCGAGCGCCGCCAATTCGGCCACCACATCGGGTTGGGTCGCAAGATAAGCATTGAATGCGGTGACGTACTCGGGCCAGTCACCGTTGGTTTTGTAGCGCTCTCTGATCGGTTTTGGGCATCCCAGAGCTGGCAGATGGGCGTAGACGATGCCAGAATGATGCAGCGCATCGGCAAAAGCCCGCTTTGAGAAACCTGGCTTCCGCGAAATGGGGGCTTCGCGCACATCGAACACCGTCCGCACATGGACCGCTTGCAGGCGGGCAATAAAGGCGTCGATGGTTAAGCCCTCATAACCGAACGTGAATAATTTCATAGCCTTGCCCCCACATCAGCGATCTTGCAGACCGTTGTTTTGCGCCTTATCGCATACCGCAAGTCGATAAGCGAAATAATTTGCATAAAGAGGGATTCAGACCGTTGAACGCCATTGGTGAAATTGGGTGACGGGGGGCCAATTCAGGCTGGCCTAGTAAACCAGCCTGACACGAATGCACTCACATATTCGGATAGTTCGGCCCGCCGCCGCCTTCCGGCGTCGTCCAGTTGATGTTCTGCTTCGGGTCTTTGATGTCGCAGGTTTTGCAGTGGACGCAGTTTTGCGCGTTGATCTGCAAGCGCGGCTCCGACCCGTCAGCTTTGCGCACGATCTCATAGACCCCCGCCGGGCAATAGCGGGTTTCCGGCGCATCATAGCGCGCCAGATTGACCGACAGCGCCTTGTCGGGGTCGATCAGCTTGAGGTGGGCCGGCTGGTTTTCCTCATGATTGGCCGCCGACAGGAACACCGACGACAACCGGTCGAAACTGACCACGCCGTCCGGCTTGGGATAGGCGATCTTCGGGCATTGGTCGGCGGGCTTGAGCGCCAGATGGTCGGGCTTGTGGCGGAAGGTCCACGGCGCCTTGCCGCGCAACAGATAGGTGTCGATGGCGGAATAGGCGATGGCCGCCCACAGCCCCCATTTAAACGCCGGCTTGATATTGCGCACGGCGTAAAGCTCTTCGCCGACCCAGCTCGCCCGCAAGGCCGGCTCGTACGCCGCAGCCTCATTGCCGGCGTTATCATCCGCCAGCAAGGCGGCGACCGCTTCGGCCGCCAGCATGCCGGACTTCATCGCCGTGTGGCTGCCCTTGATTTTGGGCACGTTGAGGAAACCCGCCGTATCGCCAATCAGCACGCCGCCGGGGAAGCTGAGCTTCGGCATCGACTGCCAGCCGCCGGCCGAAATCGCCCGCGCGCCGTAGGAAATCCGCCGACCGCCTTCAAAGGTCGGACGAATGGCCGGATGGGTCTTGAAGCGCTGAAACTCGTCGAACGGCGACAGGTGCGGGTTCTCGTAGCCCAGACCAACGACGAAGCCGACCGCCACCTGATTGTTTTCCAGGTGATAAAGGAATGAGCCGCCGTAGGTCTTGGCGTCCATCGGCCAACCGGCGGTGTGGACGATCTTGCCCGGCTGATGCTTGGCCGGATCGATCTCCCACAACTCCTTAATGCCGATCCCATAGGTCTGCGGATCGCAGTCTTTGCGCAGATCAAAACGCTCAAACAGCGTCTTGGTCAGCGAGCCGCGACAGCCTTCAGCGAAAATCGTCTGGCGGGCGTGCAGTTCCATGCCCGGCGTGAAGTTGTCGGTGGGCTGGCCGTCTTTGCCTATGCCCATGTCGCCGGTCGCCACGCCTTTGACGGCGCCATTCTCATGATAAAGCACTTCCGCCGCGGCGAAGCCGGGAAAGATCTCGACGCCCAGTTCTTCGGCTTGCGCCCCCAGCCAGCGGCACACCGACCCTAAGCTGACGATATAGTTGCCGTGATTGTGCATCTGCGGCGGGGTGGGCAGCTTGTAGCAACTGGTCTCGGTCAGCAGCAGGAAGCTGTCGTCGGTCGCCGGGGTGTTGAGCGGCGCGCCCTTGTCCTTCCAGTCGGGGATAAGCTCGTTGAGCGCCCGCGGCTCCATCACCGCGCCGGACAGGATATGCGCGCCGACTTCGGAGCCTTTTTCCAGCACGCAGACGGAGAGCTCGGGGTTGATTTGCTTGAGCCGGATGGCGGCGGCGAGACCGGACGGCCCAGCCCCGACGATCACAACATCATATTCCATCGATTCGCGATCTTCACGCGCGCTCATTGACGGCCTCCCTGGGGTGTCTTTTATTTTTGGCAAAAAAAAGGGGCCGGGCGACATGGCGGCGCGCCGGCCCCGTTTCAGTTGCGGCTCACAAGGGGAACGCCTCGAGTCCGCCGCTAGCAACGAGGGACTCTGACGCCGTCGGGGAGCCGACCGACGGCGCGAACTGAATTCGAATAGAACCCTCTCCCCCCTGGGGAGAGGGTGGAGGCGTGAGCCTCCGGGTGAGGGGGCGGACTCTGGCGCGAGACCAACAAGCGCGAGGTTTCCCCCTCACCCAACCCTCTCCCCAGGGGGGAGAGGGCTAGGCCCGCCTCACAACTGTTCGACGCTGAGCGCCATCACCGAGCCCAAGCCCAACAGCACCGAGCGGCGGAAGCCCTCGACATGGCCCAGATGATGCTCGGCGAAGAAGCGCGCGGTGACCGCCTTGGCGGCGAGGAAGCCGTCGTCGTTGGCGCCTTCCGCCAGCAGCTTGGCCGCCGCCCGTGCGCCCAGGCCCAGGTAATGGCCGCCGGCCAGTAGGCCGAAGGCGTTGAGCAACGGCACGGCGGCGGCCGCCGCCTTCGCCTGATCGGCGGCGTTGGCGAGAATGCATTCGGCGATGTCGCGCACCTGACCGGCGGCGCGGGCCAATTCGTCGCCCAGCACCTTTTGATTGGCGTCGTCGGACGCGGACAGCGCCGCGGCGTTGGCCTTCACCTCGTCGAGATAGGCGAAGAAGCTGGCGCCCTTGTCGCGCAACAGCTTGCGGTTCACCAGATCATTGGCCTGAATGGCGGTGGTGCCTTCATAGATCGTGGTGATGCGGGCGTCGCGCAGGTGCTGGCAGGCGCCGGTTTCCTCGATAAAGCCCATGCCGCCATGGATCTGCACGCCGAGCGAGGCGATTTCCTGCCCGGTTTCGGTGCTCCAGCCCTTGGCGATGGGGGTGAGCAACTCTTCCAGCACGCCGGCGGCCTTGCGGGTCGCCTCGTCCGGGTGCAGGTGGCGGATGTCGTGCGCGGCCGACGCGGTGTAGAGCAGGCCGCGCATCGCCTCGATGCGCGACTTCATGCTCATCAGCGTGCGGCGGACGTCGGGATGATTGACGATGCCGGTATTGCCCGGTTCGGTCCAGCCGGCCGGGCGGCCCTGCACCCGGTCCTTGGCGTAGTTCAGCGCCTGCTGATACGCCCGGTCGGCGATGGAAAGGCCCTGCAAACCAACCGCCTGGCGGGCATGGTTCATCATGACGAACATGTATTCCAAGCCGCGGTTGGGCTCGCCCACCATCCAGCCCAAGGCCCCGCCGTTGTCGCCGAACGACAACACCGCGGTCGGGCTGGCGTGGATGCCCAGCTTATGCTCCAGCGACACGCAATAGACGTCGTTGCGGGCGCCGATATCGCCTTCGCCGTCCACTAGGTACTTGGGCGACACGAACAGCGAGATGCCCTTGACGCCCGGCGGGGCGTCGGGCAGGCGCGCCAGCACCAGATGGACGATGTTGGGCGACAACTCGTGATCGCCATAGGTGATGAAAATCTTCTGGCCGAACAGCTTGTAGGAACCGTCGCCCACCGGCTCCGCCCTGGTGCGGATGGCGGCGAGGTCGGAGCCGGCCTGCGGTTCGGTCAGGTTCATGGTGCCGGTCCATTCGCCGGTCACCATATGCGGCAGATAAAGGTTCTTCAGCTCATCAGTGGCGAACTGCTGCACGGCGTTGACCGCGCCTTGGGTGAGCATCGGGTTCAGGGCGAAGGCCATGTTCGCCGCCTGCCACATTTCGCTGACCGCGGTGTTGAGCAGATTGGGCAGGCCCATGCCGCCGTAGTCGGGGGAGAAGGGCAGGCCGTTCCAGCCGCCCTCGACCAGGGTGTTCCACGCCTCCTGCCAGCCGTCCGGCGTCTTCACCTTGCCGTCCACCAGCTTGGAGCCTTGCTGATCGCCGATCTTGTTCAGCGGCGCCAGGGTCTCTTCAGCGATTTTCGCCGCTTCCGCGACGATGGTTTCGGCGAGCTCGTCGGAGGCTTCTTCAAAACCCGGCAGGGCCAGCACTTTGTCGAGGCCGGCGACATGCCGCAAGGTGAACTGAATGTCGCGGACGGGCGGAATGTAGGCGGTCATCTTGCGGTGTGCTCCCCAATAGGTTTTTTTGTTTTGCGGCGGTCTTGGCGTTATTTCGTCATTCCGGCGAAGGCCGGAATCCAGAGCATTTCAGCCGCGTGTCCGAGTAGCCCTGGACCCCGGCCTTCGCCGGGGTGACGCAATTTAGCAGACCATTACCCCAGCGCCGTCTCCAACTCCGGCAGCGCCTTGAAGAGATCGGCGACCAGACCGTAATCGGCAACCTGGAAGATCGGCGCTTCTTCATCTTTGTTGATGGCGACGATCACCTTACTGTCCTTCATGCCGGCCAAGTGCTGAATGGCGCCGGAAATGCCGACGGCGACGTAAAGCTCGGGCGCCACGATCTTGCCGGTCTGACCGACCTGATAGTCGTTCGGCACGAAACCGGCGTCCACCGCCGCGCGGGAAGCCCCCACCGCGGCGCCCAGCTTGTCGGCGATGCGCTCCAGCAGCACGAAGTTTTCACCAGAACCCATGCCGCGACCGCCGGAAATCACGATGCGGGCGCTGGTCAGTTCCGGGCGTTCCGACTTGGCGATTTCCGCCGAGACGAAACGGGCGAGGGCGGGATCGGCGGCGGCTGCGACATTCACCACCGCAGCGCTTCCGCCGGTCGCCGCCGCCGCTTCAAACGCGGTGGCGCGCACGGTGGCGAGCTTGATCTTGTCCGACGACTGCACGGTCGCCAGCGCGTTGCCGGCGTAGATCGGCCGCACGAAGGTGTCGGGCGACACCACGGCGACGATGTCGGAGATTTGCGCTGCATCCAGCAGCGCCGCGGCGCGGGGCAGGGCGTTCTTCATCGCCGCGGTGGCGGGGGCGAAGACGTGGGTGTAGCCGTCGGCCAGCGAAACGATCAGCGCCGCCAAGGGCTCCGCCAGACCATGGGCGTAGGCCGGAGCCTCCACCGCGACGACCTGCGCCACGCCGGCGATGGCGGCGGCGGCGGCGGCCAGATCGGCGACCTTCTCCCCGG
>CALGOL010000557.1 GCA_937960755.1 uncultured Azospirillum sp. | reverse complement strand
CTGCGCCGTCCGGCGAGCCCGCGGGGGCGTCGGCGGCGGGAACGCCTTCAGTCGGCGCGTCTTCCGCTGGAACGACCACCGGTTTGACACAGGCGGCGGGAACGCTGGTGTCGTTTAGCGTATAGCCGTTTTTTCCGGCGATGTCCCTGCGCAATCATATGTAAGCAAAAAGCGCTAATTGCGATCAAAACCGCGGCACCCATTGCGTTGCGCCAGACCGCGCCCGCGCGCCAGACCGCGCCCGCGCGCCAGACCGTGTCCGCGCGCCATACTAGGCCGGTCGGAACAGTCAGAACAGCTCGATATCGCCTTCGATCCGGCTATGTTTGAGGGTGTCGAGGTAGCCGGTTTCCTGACGCAGGATGTCGCTGACCTGCTCGCCGCCGATCAGCCGGCGCTGTGTGCGGCCGGTGGTGGGGAAGAAGCGCACGGCGCGGGCGGCGTTGCCGCCGATATCCCAACTGACGGTGGGAATGCCCTCGGTCGCCAGATAATCCATAACGAATTCGGCGTTGCGCTGGCCGATGGTCGAGCCGCGCAGCGCGTTGCCGACGTTGACGTTGGCGCCGCCGAACACCTTGGCCCGCAGCCGGTCGCGCCGCCGGGTTTGCTTTAGCAGCCGGTTGATGAGTTGCTCCATCGCCGCCGAGCCGTAACGGGCGGACGCCGACAGCTTGTCGTGCTTGGCGTCTGGCAGCAGAAAATGATTCATCCCGCCGATGCCGGCTTCGACGTCAAAAATGCAGGCCGCGATGCAGGAACCCAGCGTGGTGGCGATCACCAGCCCTTCGTCGTCGGTGACGGCGCAGCCGCCGACCACGATGCTGACGACTTCGCGATCCAGCCGCGCGTCGCGGTAACGATTGACCGCGCCGGAAACATCGGTGTGTCGCGCGCGTCCGTTGATGAAAGGCTTGGGCGAAGCGTGGGAGGGCGCCATCGGCGGGGTTTCGCAATCCAGAAATTATTTAAGCATTTATTGTAGTTTTCCCGCCCACCGAAGGCAACTGCCGCCGCCAGTCGTCGGCAACCATGGCGTATAGGATATGATCGCACCACGCGCCGTCAATGCACAGGTACGAACGGGCGTAGCCTTCTTCCGAAAAACCCAGCTTTTTCAGCAAGCCGCGCGATGCGGCGTTGCTGGGCAGGCAGGCGGCTTCGATGCGGTGCAGGCGCAAGTTTCCAAAGGCGAAATCCAGCAGCAGCGTCGTCGCTTCGCCGACATAGCCGCGGCGGGCGAAGCGTTCGCCAACCCAATAGCCCATCATGGCGGTTTGCGCCACGCCGCGCCGCACGTTGGTCAACCCCAACCCGCCGACAAGCTCTTCGCTGCGAACGTCAAAAATCAGGAAGTTATAGGCTTCGTCGCCGCGCCATTCCCGCGCTTGTCGCCGCATCCGCCGGTCGAACGCCGCTTTGGTCAGCGCGTCGGCCGGCCAAGTCGGCTCCCACGGTTTCAAGAACCCCCGGCTTTCGGCCCGCAGCGCCGCCCAATCCCGCCAGTCGCGCGACAGGGCGGGGCGCAACACGCAACGCCGACCTTCCAGCCGCACCGGCGGCGGGTTGGTCAGTCCGGAGAGCAGCCGACGAATCAAGACGCCGCCTCCCTCTGGGATCAGCCGTTGAGGCGGGCCTTGACGCGGTCGAACGCCTCCAACCCGCTGAGCGGCCCCAAGGCAGCCAAGGTGAGCGGGCTGGAGAGCAGCTTTTCGGCGGCGCGGGTCACGTCGGCGGGACTCACGGCGTCAATGCGGGCCACCACTTCCTCAGCCGGCACCGGGCGGCCGTAGACCAGCAACTGTTGGCCGAGATGCTCGCAGCGCGACATGGAGCTTTCCAGCGCCATCAGCGTGGCGGCGCGCAACTGCGCCTTGGCGCGGGCGATTTCTTCTTCGCCGACGTCGGACGCCGAGCGCAGCAACTCGTCGCACACCACCGGTATCAACTCTTTGACTTCGTCTTCGCCGGTGCCGGCGTAAACCCCGAACAGCCCGCCGTCGTGATAGCCGCCGGTGAAGGAATAAATCGAATAGACCAGCCCGCGCTTTTCCCGCACTTCCTGGAACAAACGCGACGACATGCCGCCGCCCAACAGAGTGGAATATATCGCGTGGGCGTAATGCTCGGGGTCGTGCATGCCGACGCTTTCAAACCCCAGCACCAAATGAACCTGTTCGAGGTCGCGGTCTTCGCGGTGCTCGCCGCCGACGTAGCGGCCGCTTTCGGGTGTCGGCGTCGGGCGATCGGACAGCTTTTCGAACGCTTTTTCCGCCAGTTCGACCAACTGGTCGTGCGCCACCGCGCCAGCCGCCGCCAGCACCATCGACGGGCCGTTGTAATGGTCGGCGAGATAGTCGGTGAGCGCGCCGCGCCCCAGCTTGCCGACGATGTCGGCGGCGCCCAGCACCGGGCGGCCCAAGGGCTGGTCGGGATAAGCGGCGGCTTGAAAATGGTCGAAGATGATGTCGTCGGGGGTGTCGGCGGCCTGGCCGATCTCCTGCAACACCACGGCGCGCTCGCGGCCCAACTCCTCTTCGTCGATCAGCGAGTGTTGCAGCATGTCGGCGATCAGGTCGACGGCGAGGCCGACGTCGTTCTCCAGCACCTTGGCGTAATAAGCGGTATGCTCGCGGGTGGTGTAGGCGTTCAACTGGCCGCCGACGTCCTCAATCTCTTCCGAGATGCGGTAGGCGGAGCGCCGCGCCGTGCCCTTGAACAGCATATGTTCGACCAGATGGGCGACGCCGTTGACCGGCGCCGCTTCGTGCCGGGTGCCGACCCCGACCCAGCAGCCCAGCGAGGCGGAACGCACGCCGGACATGGAATCGGTGGCGACCCGCAGCCCGTTGGACAGCGTGGTGACCTGAACGCCGGCGGCGGTTTTGGTTTCGCTGGCCATCAGCCGCGCGCCCCGCGGGTGTGGGCGCGGACGAACGCTTTCACTTGATCCAGGTCGTTGGGCAGCACGGTGTAGCGTTCCTCACGGTCATAGAGATCGGCCAGTCGCGGCGGCAGCGGCGGGCGCACGCCGGTCGCCCGCTCCACCGC
>CALGOL010000556.1 GCA_937960755.1 uncultured Azospirillum sp. | reverse complement strand
GTAGTACCGGTGAGGCTGTACGAACCGCTTTGGGTAACGACGAGGCAGGGGCTGTCGGCGCCGGCGGTGTGGGGTTTCGAGACCATGGGCTTCTGGCCGCGCAATGCGCTGAAATTAGCCAACGCCGCCGTTCCCGGCATGGTCGCCACCGCCCCGCCGGAACTGAACATTCGCCCGAGCGACAATATTGCGATGCTGAAGGCGCTGGGCGCCGACCCGCTGGTGATAAAAGGCGCGCGGGTCGACGCGCTCTACGGCCTGACCGAAATGATGGGGGCGGCGCTGGACGCCCTGCCCCGGCTCGACGCGCCCACCCTGGCGCTTTATGGCGCCCACGAGCAGGTCTTGCCGCCCGAGCCGGTGGCCAAGGCGAAAGCCATCCTCGCCGCTAATCCCAAGGCGACCGTCAAGGAGTACCCGGACGGCTGGCACATGCTGTTGCGCGACTTGCAGGCGGCGCGGGTGTGGGAAGACGCGGCCGCCTGGATCGACGACCGCTTGCGAGACTGATAAACTAGGCTGCGCTGACGATTTCGCCGTTCGCTTTGCAAGCCGGTTCGGCCAGCTCGACGAAGCGCTCGGTGATTTCCTCCGGCGCCGGCACGGTCATTGGATCTTCGCCAGGGAACGCCTGTTCGCGCATGCGGGTGCGCACCGCGCCCGGACACAGCAGGTTGACCCGCAACGGCGACGATTCCACCTCCAAGGCGTAGGTGCGAACCATCATTTCCAGCGCCGCCTTGGTCAGCGCATAGGGGCCCCAGTACGGATACGGCGATTCCGCCGCGCCCGAGGTGACGAAGATCGCCCGGCCGGCGTCCGACGCCCGCAACAGCCGGTCGAATGAACGGATGAGCCGCCAATTGGCGGTGATGTTGACGTCCACCAGCCGTTGAAACAGCTTGGGATCGAAATGGGCCACCGGCCCCAGCGTCTCCAGCACGCCGGCGTTGCCGACCATAATGTCGAGCCGGCCGAAACGCTGATAGATCGAATAGCCCAGCGCGTCGATCTGGTCGAACTGGCGCAGGTCAAGCGGCGCTATGGTGGCGTTGCGCCCGGTCGCCTGAAAAATGGCGTCGTCCACTTCTTCCAGCCCGCCGACGGTGCGGGCGGTGAGAATCACTTGCGCGCCTTCGGCGGCGAAGCGTTTGGCGACGGCGGCCCCGATGCCGCGCGAGGCGCCGGTGACGAGGGCGATGCGGTCGGCGAGGCGGCCCGTGACGGCTTCGGTCATGACGTTATGCTTTTGAAGGGGAAGAAAAAGAACGCGAAACAGTCGGGATTAAAGATGCGCCCACGTCTCAGCCCGACGTGTTGATAAGCGCCGGGCGGCTGCGGATGGGGATCGCCGCCGGGGGCGGATCCGGCGGGACCGGGGGCGGCGGATTGACCACGCCGTCAACATAAGCGACGCCGCGGGCGAATGTCCGCCACGTCACGGCGGCGCCGCAACCCAGCACCGCAGCCGTTCCCGCCCGTGCGGCGGTATAGGGCGCGCCGACGCCCAGCGCCGCCGCCGGCAACGAAAACGCGGCGGAAAACAGTACGGCGAAGACGCCGCCGCGCACGCACCAGCCGACGCCGGTTTCCGCCGCCGTCAAGGCGGCCTCCCCAGCGCTCTCCACCGAAGCGACGTTCTCCACCGAAGCGGCGCGCGCCGCCGGCGCCGCCGCGACGCAAATTGCGGCGGCGATGCAAACGGCGGCGGCGCTGCGGCGGGTTTTCATCGCGCGCTCTCCAGTCCTTCACGATCCGTCAGCGACGTCGGATAGTCGCCGGTGAAACAGGCGTCGCAATAGGTGGTGGTCGCCGGATTGCGTTTTTCTTCGCCCATGGCGCGATAGAGCCCGTCGAAAGAGATGAAATGCAGGCTGTCGGCGCCGATGAACTTGCACATTTCTTCAATCGAATACTTGTGCGCCAGCAGCTTGCTTTGCTCCGGCGTGTCGATGCCGTAAAAGCACGGATGGGCGGTCGGCGGGCTGGAAATGCGCATATGCACTTCCGCCGCGCCGGCGGCCCGCACCATATCGACAATCTTCTTCGACGTGGTGCCGCGCACGATGGAATCGTCCACCAGCACCACCCGCTTGCCTTGGATGACCGAGCGATTGGCGTTGTGCTTGCGCTTCACGCCGAAGTGGCGGATGTGGTCGGTCGGTTCGATGAAGGTGCGGCCGACGTAATGATTGCGGATGATGCCCAGCTCAAACGGCACTTGGCTTTCGGCCGCGTAGCCCAGCGCCGCCGGCACGCCGCTGTCCGGCACCGGCACCACCACGTCGGCGTCGACGCCGGCTTCCCGCGCCAATTCGCGGCCGATGTTCTGGCGGCTGGCGTAGACCGAAATCCCCTCCAGCTTGCTGTCCGGGCGGGCGAAGTAAATATATTCAAAGATGCAGAAGCGCCGACCGCCGCTTTCCAGCGGCTTCAGGCTGGTGACGCCCAGGTCGTTGATGACGATCATTTCGCCGGGTTCGACGTCGCGCACGTAGTCGGCGTCGACGATGTCGAGCGCGCAGGTTTCCGACGCCAGTATGTGGGAATCGCCGCGCCGGCCGAGCACCAGCGGCCGCACGCCCATGGCGTCGCGCGCGCCCATCACCAGGCCGGGGGCCATGGCGACGATGGAGAAAGCGCCTTCAACCTGACGCAGGGCTTCGATCAGCCGGTCTTCCGGCCGGCTGGCGCGCGCCGTCGCCATCAGTTGAATGATGACTTCGGTGTCGGTGGTCGACTGGAACAGGCTGCCGCGGCGCACCAACTGGCGGCGCAGCGTGGCGGCGTTGGTCAAGTTGCCGTTATGGGCCAGCGCGAAGCCGCCGAACTCGAAATCGGCGTACAGCGGCTGCACGTTGCGCATTTCCGTGCCGCCGGTGGTGGCGTAGCGCACGTGGCCGATGGCCGAACGGCCTTTCAGGCCGTTGATGACCGTTTCCTTGGTCAGATGGTCGCTGACATGGCCTTGGCGGTGAACCATGTGGAAGCCGGCTTCGTCATAGCTGACGATGCCGCAGGCTTCTTGCCCGCGATGCTGCAGCGCGTGCATGCCGAGCGCCGTCATGCGGGCGGCGTCTTCGTGATTGGTGATGGCGAAGACGCCGCACTCCTCGCGCAGCTTGTCATCGTCGAATGGGTCGGTGCTCAGCAACATGCAGTCTTCCTAGCGGGCGGCCGCGCCAACGGGAATTGACGGCGGGCGGCGACGTCGTCGGATCAGTGTATAATATGCGACGCGCGGACGAATGGACGATGGCGGATCAGCGGGTGTTCTGGATCAGCCGGTCGATTTCACCGCGGTCACGCTCCTTATAGCCGTTATTGGCGGGTTGCGCATCCGTCTTGCCGCCCGGCGCCGTCGGGGTCGGCGTCGGAGAGGTGAGGCGGTCAAGCGCCTGTTTGGCGTCGATGGCCTGTTGCGCCCGTTCGCGAGCGAAATCAACCTGGGCCAAGCCTTCGGCGCGCAAATGCGCCGGCGCCAATTCGTAAATGGCCGCCGCGCCCATGTTGAGCAGCGGCCGGGTTTTCGCGTCGCGCATCCAGTCGGGGTGTTCGCCTGGCGGCAACAGCCAAACAACGAACAGCCAAGCCAGCGACGCCAGCACGCCGCCCTTGACCAAACCGAAAGCGAAGCCCAGTGACCGATCGACGGCGGAAAGCGAGGAATTCTGCACCCGCCTCGACAACGATCCGCCAATAATCGACAGCATCACCAACGCGACGACGAAAACGCCGGCGGCGGCCGCGCCGTAGGCCAGCATCTCGAATTGAATGTAATTGCGGGCGATGGGCAGAACGTGCGGCAGGGCGAACATGGTGATGACCGCCGCGCCGATCCAAGCCGCCAGCGACAACGCTTCTGCGGCGAGCCCGCGGGTGAAGGCCAGCAGCGCCGCCAGCAGCGCCACGGCGACCACCGCGAGATCCAGCGGATTGACCGGAAAGTTTTCCATGCGACAGGCGTCCCGGCGAGAAAACAGATGATGCGGCCTTTTTGCAGCCGCCCCTTCCTTAGCGCCCCCTTCTATAGCGCCTTTGTCCGTTCCGTCCATAGCGCCTTTGTAAAACCATCTCCTGATAATGGGCTTCGCCGTTACGACATATTTCGATTGAATTTAATTATAATACGTATTATTGGTGGATTCACATCGTCGTATGAAAAGTTAGTTACCCTGCGACATAATAAACCATTCCCTTCGGCGTCTGATCGTTCTCTATGGATTTTCCGTATCGCCTATACAAGATTTTTGTGTTTCGTCTTCAATAGAATTACCAAAAAAGCCAGTCTTCCGTACGACACCCTCACCAGTGGAGCCGTTCGCCCATGTCCGCCAATGGTAAGTCGCAGTCCATCCAGCAACGCATTTCTTTTCTGCGAATCGACGAAGCGACGAAGAGCGCGTTGCGCGAGTTTCAGCCTTATGTCGCGCAACGGCTCGATAGCGTCCTTGACGACTTCTATTCTTATCTGCGCAGCGTGCCGGACATTGGTCATCTGCTGAGCGATCCCACCGCGGTCGGCCGGGCGCGCGAACAGCAAAAGCAGCATTGGCTGCGCAACGTCTTCACCGGCACCTTCGACGACGCCTACATGGAACAGGTGCTGCGCATCGGTCAGGCGCATCAGCGCATCGGGCTGGAGCCGCGCTGGTACATGGGCGCCTACTGCTACACGCTGAACCGGCTGGTGGAAGTGGCGACGCAGGTTTACCGCAAAAAGCCGGAACGGCTGGCGCAGGTGCTGCAAGCGGTGAACAAGGCGGTCTACCTCGATATGGATCTGGCGACGTCGGTTTACACCGACCTCAACACCGCCGCGATCATCGCCAAGGAATTGGGCAGCACGGCTGACGAGTTTGAACGCGAAGTCACCGGCGTGGTGCAGGCGGTGGCTTCCGCCGCCACGCAATTGAAATCGACCGCCAGCGCGCTCAGCCGCACGGCGGATGAAACCAGCCAGCGCTCCACCACGGTGGCGGCTGCGGCGGAAGAAGCCTCGGTCAACATCCAGACCGTGGCGGCTGCGGCGGAAGAACTGACCGCCTCCATCGGCGAAATCAGCGGCCAGGTCACCCAATCGGCCAGAATCGCCAATGAGGCGATGGCCCAGGCCGACCGCACCAACGTTACGGTGCAGGGTTTGGCGGACGCCGCCAGCAAGATCGGCCAAGTGGTGAAGCTCATTCACGACATCGCCAGCCAGACCAATCTGCTGGCGCTGAACGCGACGATCGAGGCGGCGCGGGCGGGCGAAGCTGGCAAGGGCTTCGCCGTGGTGGCGTCGGAAGTGAAAAGCCTCGCCAACCAGACCGCCAAGGCGACCGAGGAAATCAACGCCCAGATCGGCGCGGTGCAGGGCGCGACGCAAGAAGCGGTTAGCGCCATTCGCTCGATTTCGTCCACAATTTCCGACATCAACGCCATCGCCGGCGCCATCGCCAGCGCGATGGACGCGCAAGGGGCGGCGACGACGGAAATCGCGCGCAACGTCCAGCAAGCCTCCATCGGCACGCAGGAAGTCAGCGAAACCATCATCAAAGTCAATATCTCGGCCAATGAAACCGGCGGGGAGGCGCGTAATCTGATGGGCGCCACCAACGAACTGGCGCATCAGGCGGACGCGCTGCGCTCCCAGGTCGACCGCTTCGTGTCGCGGATTCGCGCCGGCTGATCGCCGCGCACGGTGGCGGGTTGAGGGAAAACTCAACCCGCGCCGCCCGCCGATCAACCGTAGCGGAACAGTCGCGAGCCCTCCGCCTTCAGCCACGTCCGGGCGGCGGGCGCGTCGGCGGTCAGGCTTTGGCAGAGCGCCCAAAAGCGCTGCGAGTGGTTCATCTCGACCAGATGGGCCGCTTCATGGGCGACGACGTAATCCAGCACCAACGGCGGCGCCATGACGAGCCGCCAGGAAAACGACAGTCGGCCCGCGGCGGTGCAGCTTCCCCAGCGGCTGCGAGTGTCGCGCAGCGTCACTCCCGCCACCTTCCTCCCGAGCGTCGCCGCTTTGGCGTGCGCGGCGGGGACGATTTCCGCCCGCGCTCGCCCAATCAACCAATCCCGCACCCGGCGGGCGAGAAATTCCGCCCCGCCCCCCACGGTCAGCACGTCGTCGTTCAAGACGGGCGCGCCGCGATGCTTTGGGTCATGTCGAATCCGGCAGGCGCGACCGGCAATGGGAATCTCCGCTCCGTCGGTGAAAGGAACCGGCGCCGGGGTCTTCGCCAAGCGGCTTTTCACCCAGTCGATATGCCGAACGACGAAGTCGAGCACTTGTCCCTGCGGCTGGGCGGGCGGCGTCACCACCTCGATTACGCCCCGCGCCGCGTCCACCTTTAAGGTGTAGCGGCGGGCGCGGGCGCTTTCCCGCAATATCAGCGCTGAGTCTATGCCCGGAACAGCAAGCGGGCGCGGCGGCGCCGGTTTTGGCGACGACTTGCGTTGGCCGCGAACCGGCTTGGCGCCGCGCTTGGCGGCGGAGGGAAATAAAAAGCCGAACATGGTTATGAATCGTTGGAGATCTCAATCTTGTTATACACCGTCGTGTGCAATTACTATATATATTACTTGTTGTTGCAACACTCGCCGCCGGAGCCCGTTTGACCGATGTCGCGTCAGTTCCATGATGTTCGCGGCGAGGGCTTCTCGCACCGCGCTCGCGTCGCCGACGCATCCGCTTGGATCATGGCGGCGGCCTCCGCCACCCTTGGGGAATACGTTCCGTTAGTCGAGGCTGCCGGGCGCTGTCTGGTTCGACCGCTGACTGTCGCGCCCGCCCCGTCTTCCCGACCGCTGGCGCGGCGCAACGGCGTCGCCGTGCGGGCGGAGCGCACCTTCGGCGCATCCAGCTATGATCCGGTGCGCTTGCCGACGAGCGAGGCGCAACCGTTTCAGACCGGCGAACCGCTGCCCCCCGGCTTTGACGCCGTGGCGCCCTATGGCGCGGCGCGCGTGCATGACGGCGTGGTGGAGTTGCTCGCCGCCGTCGCTCCCGGCGAGAACATTCAGCGCGCGCCGTCGCAACCGGTGGAGATCGCCGGCGGCCGGCCGTTGGCGCCGCCATTGTTAGCGCTGCTGGCGGCGGGCGGTCTGGAGCGTGTCGAGGTTTTCCGCCGGCCTCGGGTGCGACTGTTGGCGATCGGCGCCGCCCGCAGCGGTCCGCCCGACCAGACCACTGCGGCGCTCGCCGCTTCGATTATGCCTCACGGCGGCGTGGTGGTGGACATTGTGCGGCCGGCGTGCGACGCCGCCGCAGTGGCCGCCGCTTTTGAGAAC
>CALGOL010000555.1 GCA_937960755.1 uncultured Azospirillum sp. | reverse complement strand
CGTCGCGGTGGCGGTGGCGAAAAACGGCAACCTCGCGGCGCCGGTGGAGGCGTTCGCCGCCGCGCTGGACGCCGCGCTGAACGCCCCGCGTTAACCGGCCGCGTTGTTCCAGCGCACCCGCGGCAGGATTTTTGCGGCGTCGATGCGGTCCTTGTGCGCCAGCACCCGCGTCAGCATTTCCGCCAGCCGTTCATCGGACAGCAGGCAAGGTTGCAGCCCAAGATTCAACAGGGCGGAGTGTTCGACATTATAATAATGCTCTTCCTTTTCCTTGCGCGGGTTCGGCAGGCTTTGCACCGACGCCGTCAACCCGGTCAGGGCGGCGGCGCGCAGGGTTTTTTCCGCAATATCGCGAATGCTGAACAACTCGGTGAACTGGTTGTAGATGCGCAGTTCGCCCCGCGGCGCCGGGTTGGACAGGGCCAGTTCCACGCATTGCAGCGTATCCAGCAGATTGAGATAGCCGCGTGTCTGGCCGCCGCGGCCGTAGACCGTCAGCGGAATCCCCGCCGCCGCTTGGGTCAGGAAGCGGTTGATGACGGTGCCGAAGATGTCGTCGTAGTGAAAATTGGGCGCAAGCCGCGGGTCCATGTCGGTTTCCGGCGTCGCCAGACCATAGACCGGGCCTTGCATCAGATCGGTGACGCGCAAGCCGTAAAGCCGGACGTAAAACCACAACAGGTCGGTGTCGAGGATTTTGGTGGTGTGATAGAGCGAGCCGCCGGCCCGCGGATAAAGAAACTTTTCCGACCGGCCTTTGTGTTCGACGGTCAGCCAGCCCTCTTCAATGTCGATGTCGGGGGTGCCGTATTCCCCCATGGTGCCCAGCTTGACGATGTGGCACTGCGGCGCGTGATTGAGCACCGCCCAAATCAGGTTGAAAGTGGAGTTGAGGTTGTTCTGCAGCGTCAGCCGCGCCTCATGCTCGCCGATCATCGAATAGGGGGCGGAAGGCTGCTCGGCGTAGTGAATCACGGCTTCCGGGCCGAACACCCGCACCAAATCGGACAGGCGCGCGCCATCGGCGCAATCAAAGGTGTGAACCGCTATGCGCTTGCCGGAAACCGCTTCAAAGATCGCCGCCCGGTCGGCCAAGTCGGGATTGGCGAACAGCGCTTCCGAGCGGGTTTCCATCGCAAGACGCCGACGCAGGTAGTTATCCACAACCGCCACGTCGTGACCGCCCATCGCCAAACGCATGGCGGTTGGCCAACCCAGATAGCCGTCGCCTCCCAACACAAGAATCCGCATCGCCAGTCCCTTTTGGTTCCTTCGCAGCCCGCTTTTCACCCGTTGAGCGGGCATTTAGATGAATTTAACGAGAATTTTCTTGAAGGGTAATGAAGCATAGCGTCATAGGTATTCAAAGTGCATTCTTTTCAAGGCTTCCGTTGGGGAACTCGCGGGTTAAGCGCTTGGTGGGGGCGGCGTGAAGTTCAGACGGCGGACAATGACCAGAAGTTTGGCCCCGCCGGAGCCGTCGCCGCAGTCAACGGCGCCGCCCCCGCCGCCTGACGCCAGCCTGCTGGAC
>CALGOL010000554.1 GCA_937960755.1 uncultured Azospirillum sp. | reverse complement strand
GATAGCCGATGTCAGCGAAGGCGGCGGCGGGAAAAGCCGCCGTTTCGCATTTGATTTCCTGCAACACCACCACATCGGGGCGCGCGTCCGCCAGCCAGCTTGTGACGTTGGCGAGCCGGGCCTTGACCGAATTGACGTTCCAAGTGGCGATGCGCATGCCGATGAACCAGCCTTTCCGTCAGACGGCGAAAGAGGAGCCGCAGCCGCAAGAAGCGGTGGCGTTGGGGTTCTTCACCTGAAACGCCGATCCCATAAGATCTTCAACAAAGTCGAGCATCGATCCGTTCAGCAGGTCAAGCGAACAGTCGTCGGTCACCAGCTTGACGCCCAAATGTTCGAAGACATGGTCGTCGCCGGTGGTCGCGTCGTCAAAGGTGAAGCCATATTGAAAGCCGGAGCAACCGCCGCCCGAAACGCTCAAGCGGAGCATCAGGTTAGGGCGGCCGTCCTGCTGGATCAGAAAGGCGATGCGCTTGGCGGCGCTGTCGGAAATCGCCAGCGAGCGGGGCGGGGCAAGATCGTCGGGCATGGGGAGATCCTTGTCAGCTGAAAGGATTATAGATAGTTGCCCTGATTGTATGACCAACCCGCCGCCGCCGTCAAAGTCCGATGCGGAATTCCTGCCGCGCTGCGAAGGGCCGCGCTGCGAAAGGCCGCGCTGCAAAAGGCCGCGGTTGTCGCCGCCCCCGCCGCGGACTATTCTTCGCCGGCCGGCCTCAACGCCGGCTCGGTCGCCAGTCCCCTGTCGCCAGACCCCTATTGTCGCGAGGAGCGCGTTCGCTATGGAAGAAACCGCTGTGATCGCTAATCTGCCGAACCTGGAAATCCGTGTCGTCCGCCGCGACCTGCCGGAAGAAGGGGCGGAAGTGATCGGCGTGCAAATCAAGGCGACGCCGTCGTTCGACGCGGTCGCAGCGGATATTCGCCGCGCGCTGGCGCCGGCCATGGCCTCGTCGGCGTTTTTGTCGCCGCAAGCGTTTTGGAGCGTCGGGCCGCTGCATTTTTGGGCGGCGGCGGCGCAGATGTGGGGCCCCTGGCTCGCCGCCAATCCGTTCTTGCCGCGCGCGGTTGCGAAGGCGGCGGACTGACGGCGTCGCCACATCCGCCGTATCATTCCCATCTGTTGCAATGCTGCAACAAATGCGCTCCGCCGGCGCGGGCGGAATCCTTAAAGCATAACAGCGCCTTGACCTTATACGTGCGCGAACCCTAAAAAGATGCTACCGCTGTGGTGGTTTGTCTGGGGCCGCAAACGTGGCATACTCGGGCGTTTTCGGCGAAGGCCGTCGGCGTATGGGCCAACTCTCACATCAATCGGATGGTCGCTCTATGGATGGCGTTGATTTCGACGAAGGGGGGGCGCCGCGCAGCATTCTCGTTGTCGAGGATAATGTGCTGATGCGCAAACTGTTCGTCCGCTGTCTGGAGGAGGGCGGCTACGCCGTGGTCGAAGCGGAAAGCGCCCTCGACGTCATCGACATGATGCGGGAGTCGCCGCCCGATCTGGTGGTGATGGATATCGTCATGCCCGGCCTGTCGGGTGTCGAATTGATTAAGCAGATTCGCGCCGACGTGGATTTGCGCGGCGTCAAAGTGGTGGCGGTGACCAATCTGGCGACGCCGGCCGATAAGCGGCGTCTGGCCGACGCTGGTTTTGACGGCCATGTGTCCAAGCCGATCAAGCCGAAAGAATTTCTCACTTCTATTGCCGGTTTTATCGAGCCGACCGGGCCGGCGTGAAATAACGCCGCAGCGCTTTCGCCGCCGCCGCGCCGCTTGCAGCTATTAACCAATTCTGTTAACCATAGAATTGACTAAAAAGCATGCGTTTTTCTCGGTCGGGCGATCAACGAACGGAAAGGTGTCGGGGGCATGGCGCGATATCTGGTTACCGGCGGCTGCGGCTTCATCGGCTCGCACTTGGTTGAGCGCCTGCTGACGAGGGGGAGCGAGGTTTTAGTGTTGGACGACATGTCCAGCGGAAAACGGGAAAACCTGCCGCCGCAGGTTCCGGTGACCGTGGGCGACGTCGCCGACGCCGATTTGGTTAAACGATGCGTCCAGGGCTGCGACGGCGTGTTTCATTTGGCGGCCGTCGCCTCGGTGGACCGTTCGCGCGAGGCTTGGCTCGAAACCCACCGCGCCAATCTCACCGGGGCGATTACGGTGTTTGACGCAGTGAAAGACGCTGGACCGGGCGGCGCGCCGATTCCGGTGGTTTACGCTTCCTCCGCCGCGGTTTACGGCGACAACGCCAACATGCCTTTGAATGAAGACGCCGCGACGCGCCCGCTGTCGGCGTACGGCGCCGATAAGCTGGGGTGCGAGCTGCATGCTCGCGTCGCCGACGGGGTGTTCGGCGTTCCGGTCACGGGTTTCCGCTTCTTCAACGTTTTTGGGCCGCGCCAGGACCCGAAGTCGCCTTACTCCGGCGTCATTTCCATCTTCGCCGGCAAGATGGCCAAGGGCGAGCAGATCACCATCAACGGCGACGGCGAGCAGGTGCGCGACTTCGTTTATGTCGGCGATCTGGTGCGCTATTTGATCGCCGCCATGGACCGGCCGCAGGCCGGCGCGCCGGTTTACAATGTCGCCACCGGCCTGCCGACGTCGGTTAATCAGGTGGCGCAAAGCTTGGCGAAGCTGTTGGGCAAAAACCTCGACGTGCGCCACGGGCCGCCGCGCCTGGGCGACGTGCGCGTCTCCATCGGCGATCCGACGCGGCTGGAGGCGGCGTTCGGCATGCGGTGCGACACGCCGTTTGAGAAAGGCTTGGCGGCGACGCTGGCTTGGCTGGGGTGAGGCGATGGGCGGGGATGGCGATCAATTCAGCGGCGGTCTGACCCGGCGCTTGCTGCGTCGGGTCGCGGCGGCGCTGGGCGTT
>CALGOL010000553.1 GCA_937960755.1 uncultured Azospirillum sp. | reverse complement strand
TTTATGCCCGTTGGGCGAATTGAAGGTGTAAAGCGTAATCATGCGAGGCGAGGCTCCCTGCTGCGACCGCCGTCTTATGGCTGACGGGGCGACAATTGGAGCGCATTGTCGCCGATTCAACAGCTAAACGCTAGGGCGCGTCGTCAGCCGGCCCGCGATACCGCCTATGCTGGCGACCCCTGCAGGGCTCGAACCTGCGACCTGCCGCTTAGAAGGCGGCTGCTCTATCCAGCTGAGCTAAGGGGCCGACGCCGGGACGGCGAAAACCAATGTCAGACGAACGCGCCGCGGGTGCGGTCGGGGCGGAAGCCGTCAGCGTAGTTGCGCGGGGAAACCCGGCGTTCGGCCGGGTCGGCCACCGATGCTTCCCAGCCCTTGCGGGCGGCGAAGGCCAGCGCCTCTTCCTTGGTGGCGAACGTCAGCCGCACCTGATTGAGCGTGTCGCCGGAGGAAACCCAGCCCATCAGAGGCTCCGGCGTCCGCGCGGTTTCGACTTCAGCTTCCAGCAACCATTGGCGCGTTTTGCCCCGGCCCGACTGCATGGCGTTGCGGGCGGGCTGATAGATGCGCACTTTGGTGATTTCCGGCATGACTGCGCTCCCGTTCGGAACGAGCGTTCCGTTTGGCGTTCTTGTTACACGGGCGAGGCCCGTCGGCTTGTTACACGGGCGATGCCCGTCGGCTTCTCACACGGGCAAAATCGCTGGTCGGGGCGCCCGGATTCGAACCGGGGGCCTCCAGTACCCAAAACTGGCGCGCTACCAGACTGCGCCACGCCCCGCCGCGCTTGCTCGCATTCAAGGCAGATAATGGGTTGCGCTCAAAGCGTCAACTTCTTTCCGGCGGCGCCGATCAAGGCAACCGGCTGGGAAAGACGATGGTGAAGCGGGCGCCCTGGCCGCGGCGGCTTTCAGCGCTGATGCGGCCATGCAGTTTTTGCTTCACGATATTATAGACGATGTTCAGCCCCAAACCGCTGCCGCCGCCGGCCCGGTTGGTGGTGAAGAACGGGTCGAAGATGCGCGGCAGCGCGTCGGCGGAAATGCCGACCCCGTCGTCGCTGTAAATCAAAGTGATTTCGTCGGCTTCGCCTTCCGCCGTCGCGGCCCGCACCGTCGCCGCCATGGCGATGCGGCCGGGACCGCCGCCGGCAAAACCATGCACCACCGAATTAACCACCAGATTGGTGACCACTTGCGCCAGCGCCCCCGGCATGCCGTCCACCTCCACCCCCGGCGGGCAGTCGATGGCGACCATGTGGCCGCCGGGTTTCAGCTTCGGCCCCAGGCTGACCGCCACTTCCTGCAAATACTGCCCTAAGTCAAAGCAACGGCGATCATCATAGGTTTGATCCACCGCCACCTGCTTAAAACTCTGGATCAGTTCGGCGGCGCGCTGGGCGTTGGACAGCACCCGGCTGGACGCTTCGACGCACAGGCCCAAAAAACGGTCAAGGTCGGAGCGGCGCAGGGCGCCGTCCCGCATTTTTCGGCTGATGATTTCGCTTTCATCCACCAAATGCGACGCCGCGGTGACGGCGATGCCGACGGGGGTGTTGATTTCATGAGCCACACCCGCCACCAACGAGCCCAGCGCCGCCATTTTTTCCGCCTGCACCAAGCTTTCCTGCGCCGCGTGCAGATTCTCCAACGCCGATTCCGCCCGCTCCTTGGCGGCGCGCAAGGCGTCGGCCGACGCCAGCCGCTCGGTCACGTCGTAGTGCCAGACGATGAAGCTGCGCTCGCCGCGATAATCCACCGGCCGCACGTCCAATTGACACCACCACACGCCGCCGTCGCGCCGCCGTCGCCGCACTTCCCAGCCGTTGACGAAGTCGCCGTTCAAGAACCAGCGGGTCAGCGAGGCGACGTCATGCTCGTCGGCGAAGGACTGCGCCAAGGGCCACGCCGCGGCGCTGTCGTCGGGGCCAAGGCCGAACAGTTCTTCATATTTCGGGTTGCAGTAAACCCGGGCGAGATCGCGGGCGCGGATGATCGACACGCCGACCGGGCTGGTCTCCAGCATCAGCCGCCAGCGCCGCTCCTGCTCGTCGCGCTCTTTCTCCATGCGGCGCTTGGCCTGGGCGTTGTCCTTAAAGACTTGCAGCGCTCGCGCCATGGCGCCGATTTCGTCCGGGGCGGCCGCTTCGGAAGCGCCGACGGCGTAATCCCCCGCCGCCACCGCCGTCATTTCTTCGCGCAGGCGGCGCAGCGGTTGGGCGACGCTCTGGCCGATCATCCACGACGCCGCGGCGGTCAGCGACAAGAATGCGACGCCCAGCAAGGCGAGCCGCCAGCCCAGCCGGCTGACCGCGTCCAAGAAGTCCCGCTCCGCCGCGGCTTCCCGCCCGCGCGAAGCGTCGATCAGCCGCCGCATCACCTCGCTCATCACCTGCTGACGGCCGTCCACATCCTCCACCACCACTTGGCCGCGACGCTCGATATCGGCGCGGGCCTGGACCAGCGCTTGCGCCAACTCGTCGGCCCGCACGCTGAGCGCGTCCACC